>JAQUOD010000021.1 GCA_028717245.1 Candidatus Omnitrophota bacterium | reverse complement strand
TTCAGAACAAGGAGAGGTCTCTCTTGTTTTAAAAATTGTCTTTAATTAGTTAGATTTTTCTTATTTTTCCGTCAATTATAATAAAGGAGGATGTATGGTTATACGAAACTGGCCTAAAGAGGATAGACCAAGGGAGAAATTATTAAGCAAGGGCGAGCATACATTAACTGATTCCGAGCTGTTAGCGATTATTCTGGAGACGGGAGGAAGGGGAGCGAGCGCTTTGGATCTGGCAAGAAGAATTTTGAGTAGTTTTAAGACTTTTCGTCAGATCGGCCGGGCGGATTTATGCAATTTATACGATATAAAAGGTTTAGATAACGCAAAGGTAAGTCGGATAAGGGCCGTAATCGAGATAACCAAGAGATTCTGCGAAGAAAGATTAGAGGAAAAAGGGGTGAGGGTTAAGTCTTCCTGTGACGTTGTTAACATCCTGATGCCTAGGATGCAGGATTTAAAGATAGAAGTTTTTAATATTGTTCTTTTGAACTCGCAAAACCGGATTATTGGTATAACAGAAATAGAAAGAGGTTCTGTAAATCAGGCAAGGCCCATAATCAGGGAGGTGTATCAGAAGGCGCTTCGGGATATGGCTTCCTTTATAATCTGTGTTCATAATCATCCCTCAGGTAACCCGCAGCCAAGTTGTGAAGATAAACGTTTTACCCGGGTAGTAGTTAAAGTTGGAAAATGCTTATCATTGAAGTGTCTCGACCATATAATTATAGGCAATGGGAAATATTTCAGTTTCTCCGACAGGGGGCTTATCTAGGAAGACGGGGCCAGACCCCGTTTTTTACTTGTTGATGAAATAATAGAGGTTCTTTTTGTAGATGGAGGCGAATTCGTTTAACTGAACTACGTCTATACGGCGTTGGCCAGCCTCGATCTTGGAGATATAAGATTGGGTCCTGCCGAGTTTCTTTGCAACATCCGCCTGGTTTAGTTTCGACGCCTTGCGGGCTTTAATCAAGCGGCCGACTAAATCTTTATGTGCTTTTGTAAAGATAGTCTTATCCATGGCTTTGCGCCTCACCGGGGCCTTTTAAATTATTTTTGGACACCTTATTTGAAAAATAATCCTGACCCCATTTTTACGGCGCCGATTAGCATTCCCTTGACACTTTAACGACAATATGTTACACTTGTTTTGCCAATATTCCAAAATGGAATATCAGAAATTGAAGGAAGAACAGAAGATGAAAGGTATGCCACGCATACATATTGAAGGCGGGGTTTATTATGTGACTGTCCGCGGAGACCATGATGAGAAGATCTTTAGGGAGGCGGAAGATTACCAGTCATACTTAAACCTTTTGAGAAAATATAAAGAGCAGTATGGATTCAAGTTATTTGCCTTTGTCCTGTTGCCGAACCACCTGTGTCTATTGATTGAATTGAGGGAAGGGGTGGTTTTATCGGATATTATGCATGACCTTAACGGGAATTATACCAAATATTTTAATAAAAAATACAGTCTAAAAGGCCATCTTTTCCGGGAAACATACAGGATGAACCTGTTGGAAAAGTCACGTTACCTTGTATCCATGAGTGCCTATATCCACCTTTATCCGCAAAGGTTGAATTTGACCCCGCATCCGGCAGCTTATCCTTACAGCAGTTACCCTGTTTATTTATATTATGCGGGATTCGAAGATGCCTGCATGGAGACAAAATCATCTGTTTTCGGGTTTGATCCCGGCATGGAACAGGAAATAGCAGGCGTTTTAACCACTATAAAAGAAAGGAATTACACGGATTACCTAAGAAACATCTCTATTGAAGAAATAAAAATATTGGCATTGGATTTAAAAAAAGGAATGGTCCTGGGCAGCGAAGAATTCAGGGAAACGGTAAAATCAAAGATAAAAGCTTATTGGCAGGAGAAATACCGGCAGGAATTGGCTTTCCTGCAGCAGCGTCTAAACGACCTTGAGATGGAAGAAGGAGTAAGGGGATGGGAGGAAGAGCTAAGGTGAGGATTGCCGGCTCAAGCGCGCTGGTGATTTTATTCTTTTTGTTGGGGGCGATGCCGGCCTTTTCCGGGGATCTGGATGATTCGGCGGTTACCGGTGCCTCTTCAGGAAGCCCGGCAGCGCCGGCAGCCTACGGGTATACCTTAAATGACCTTTATCAAAAGCTGCACAATGGCACCGCAGCCACAGCAGGGGGCCATTCGCTTGCGCCTTCCGTAAACACATCCACGGCTACAATGTACAGGATAAGTGACATTTATGCGGATTTTACCTCCGACGCCGCAAGCTGCACCGCCACCGCTTCCGACGTAGCCAGCGGCAAGGTTTTTTTTGCCACAACCGGCACAACCCGCGGCACAAACTTCGGCCCGGTTACCGGCAGCGCCAGCAGCGGCGGGCTTGCGTTTCCTGATACCGGCCAAACCGCATCTTACACCGACACCTTTGGCGAAGACCACGATTACCAGCCTTCAGCCAGCCAGCCTTCTTATACGGATAACGGCGACGGAACAATTACGGATAACCGCACCGGTCTGATGTGGCTGAAGGACGCAAGCAATTACAACAGCGGAAGCAGCCAGACCTGGGAGAATGCGCTCTCAGGATGCGAAAGCTTCACTTATGCCGGTTATAGTGACTGGCGCCTCCCCAATGTAAGGGAGCTGATGAGTATTGTAAATTATGGAACTTATAGCCCAGCAATAAACACAACCTATTTTTCTAATACGCAGTCGGGCGGTTATTGGTCGTCTACTACTTATGCGAGCAGTACCTCCTACGCCTGGCACGTCG
>JAQUOD010000020.1 GCA_028717245.1 Candidatus Omnitrophota bacterium | reverse complement strand
GAAATTATACCAGTTGCAGAAATACCTAAAAAATGAAATTTAGTTCAGTGCACAAAATTTTATCTTAACCCAATGATAAATAATAGATTACAGAAAAAGCTTGCTACAAATTTGGGAAATTTTGTTTTCTTTAGGCATGTTAGATGCATAATTAACTTTTCCCTGTCTAGCCGGAGTTGCTTCCAAATAAAACTCCGTGCCATTTGATTGTAGCACAACGTGTAAATACCCTTTACGCTGCATTTTTACCATTCGCCATCCATTGATTATCTCTTTTTCATCCAGTGTAATATTTTCCATTTTACCACAACTCCTTTGGATTTCTCTTAAGTACTGTCAATTCGTTATAATGACAGCATTCCTTGCTTCTCTATTTGGATTCTTTTTCTTCATGATCCTGCGAGGTAGAGCCAGCAACAAGGTTTATTTCTTCCTTAAAGACAGGAGAGGTATCGTGCTGCCTGATATTTTTGATTCTTGCCTGCCAGAGAAAACAAAACGTTGCACTCAAAAGACCCAAAAAAACAGCAATCAGGATAATAATACGCCAGATGGTTGTCGCCGGGAATATCCTTACCTGCGTTAAGAAGCCGCGAATCAAGTCTAAATCCGCTTTAGCTGACTTCAGGATATTTAAATTTTCACGATAATTTAAAATGAACTGTTCCGGGTTAGAAGGCGGATCTTTCTGGCTTACGATAATCTGGTTTAATTTAGATTCAATATTGTCTTTCAAAAATACGAACCTTTCGGAAAACCGTGTATTCTTCAACAAACCCGAAAACTTGACCAAGTCTTTCTTTGCACCCTCAAGTTCGCTGTCCGGGATAGTCCATATGGTATCGCGTATTTCAATGCTTTTTTCCAAGGTCTCCCCCGGCTTAAGTTTAAAATTTCCGTACACAACGTAAGAACCCTCCTGTGCATCATAAACGATCTCCAGATCGCCTTCATCCACGACATCTTCAGGGCTTACTTCTTTAGGCAGTGCTGTCTTCACTACCACCCACTGGGCCTCTTCTTTAGAAGGATTAACCGCAATAACCTTAAGTACAATATTTGCCCCAGCCTCGCCTTTAAATACTACAGAAAAAAGTAAAAATAATACAAAAAACTTGAACCTATTCATTTCTTCCTTTAAATTAGAGATTGCTCTTTATATTTTCTTAAATTCATACCAGCTCTGAACAACAGGCTTATTGGCGATATTATCAACCATCTTCTTGGTCAGATCCATAACCGCCTTCAGCTCCTGTGTTTTATTCTTCAAATAAACAACATCATCCTTTTTCTCCGCGGAAACCTCATAGATCTTTTCTAAATTGACACCGATCTTATCGGAAACCTGTTTCACCTGCTTGGCTACATCAGACAATTTGACAGATATAGCTTCCAGGCCCGCGGACGAATCAACACCCTGTTTCGTTACTCCTTCCGTCAACAAATCATTGCCTATTTTCCCCAGGGCAGCCTGAAGAGTGGAGAATTGGCTATTTATCGCTTCCGCTGCCTGCTTTAAATCATCAATTTCTCCGGATAAAGCCGGGACCGTAGTTACCTGGTCATAAACCTCCTCTAAACTTGTTTTAATTACGCTGATAGTTAAGCCATCCATAACCCCGTTGGTGGGCTCAGAGCAGATAACGGTAAAATCACCCTTGCCCCAGCCTTGCAGGAAAGTTACGGCATATTCATATATCCCGGTGTCGCCGTTTTCCTCCATTCCTTCTTTGCTTATTACTTGTTTATTATCGGCATTATAAACATCAATAACAGGGCTTAGCCCGGAGAGGGTACGGTACCTGATAACCAGCGTGTCTCCTGTCTTCGCCAGGTTTTCGGTATTAAGGACACTTGATTTGATCTGTGGGGCAACCTCAGAGGCAATCGTAGCAGATATCGTACCTTGCGCGGCATTTATCTGCGCAGGTATGGTTGTCACGGCGGCAGTCAGGATATTATCAGCCTCGGTTTTTACCTCAGCGATCTTTTCCTGGGTAGCCTCAGCCGTGGACTCGATTTTCGATGCCAGTTCTGTGCGGGTACGAGCCGCCTCAGAGGCAACCGAAGAGGCAATTTGCGCAGTCAAGGTCTTTAAGCTTTCCGTAACGGAAATAGTAAAATCGTTCGCCGCCGAATAGGTCACATTGGTCGATAAATCGCTCCCGCCATAGAGGATAGTCATCTTGGCAAAATAGTCCCTGCCGCCGACAAAACCCTTTGCTGAGACGGCTTCATCAATAATAAAATAGTAGTTGCCGTTTGCATCGGGCGCGGCCAATGAAGCGCTATATTTGGGATTAGTCGCATCTGAAGAATTAAAAATATCCAAAGTACTGGTTTTAAGGGTAGTTATGTCATTACTGGTAATCTGCTGGCCTCTTTTTTCAAGGCGCACCAGGGCGGTTATCTGGTCACTGGATTCATCATAGACAAAATTGCTTAAAATTTTGTAATCCGCCTGGGATTCGGCAACAGAGGTAAGAAACACCGTCCAGCCGATATTACTGTCGTATGCGCCGTCAACCGCATCCGCAGATACATTGGCGCTTTTATCAACTGTACTCTCTACGTATGAGGTCTTGTTAAAATTAAAACTGTATTCTCCGTAAGGCAGGTTAAACGAAAACGGGCTGTTGCCAGTTATAGGGTTAGTGAGGCCGGTAACCAATTGCCCGGTGCCTGAATCAATAATCTTAAGCGTGAGCTCGGTCAATGAGCTTCCGTTTACCGAATCGAACACCTTCATTGTAATTGCGTACTTTTCCACTATGGTTACGTTATCGGAAGCGCCGGAGCCTGTAATTCCGGCGGCGGAAGCTTCCAGCGTAACTGTCGCCGGGTAAGATGCGCAGTACACCGCAAAATTATCAAATTCCGCCGTGCCCGATACTGCTGCAACCGAAGACGTAGCCCCTGTGCTTAGCGTGCCGCCGGCAGGGGCAACCGTTACGTTAATTGCACTGGGAGCGGTATTCCCATAAGCATCAACTACGCTTACCTTAAACGGAGTCCACGGCGCGTTAGCCGCCGCAGTAGCCTGCGGCTGGGTCTTCCAGGAAAGCTTGCTTGCAGCCCCGCCGGTAACTGCCACAATAAAAGCATTCGCGGTGGTAACTACGGAATCCGAAGTCTTTGCTGTAATTGCCGCGCTCTCGGCCTTATATAGCTTCATCGTTATAAGCGAAGCGCTCTGTCCCGAGATAAAATCTATCAGCGTAATATTCCCGAACGCTACGTCTACCTCCGAATAGTTCGTACAGGTAGGGTTATAGGTAGCGCCTCCGCTTGTTACGGAATTGGCGCCGCTAAATATTATTTCTTTTGCCCCGCTATAGCCCGTGTCTATGTTATTGTTGATATCCGCCGCTTTAACGATTAGGCTGCTGCCTGCCCCGGCAGCCACGGTAGCGCTGTCTCCGGTAATGATAAATTTAGAGGCCGTAACATCAACGGCCAAGGAACCGGTTATTGCGCCGGAGGCGGCAAATGCCGAACCGGGAGAATCCACGCTAAGGTTAACGGCAGGATTGACGCTAAAGGCAATGGCCTTTCCGTCTGCGCCCGTTGGTAAAGTTTGATTAAGGTAAATGCTTAAGGTATAAGTCCTGCTCTGCCCCTCAGGCACGGAATAAATTACGCTTGAGCCTGTCCCAAAACTCA
>JAQUOD010000019.1 GCA_028717245.1 Candidatus Omnitrophota bacterium | reverse complement strand
ATAGTCAATAATTCTCCCCCGTTCGGCTGGCTGACGGTAATACGCGGCCTGGAAAGCAAGTTAAAGTAGCCATCCGAGGCGTCGCTTGCCTGTGGCCTGTCGCTATCCGTTATACGCACTTTAACGGTAGCTGACGGATCATCGGGAATAACCCAGGAATATGTACCATCATTTGCCTGTCCGCTGGAAATCTCTATCCAGTTTTCGCCGTCTGCGGAGTACTCTAAAAGAAGATTATTGCTTATTGTGCCTGTGGTCGTCCAAGTGATATTCCTTGTATCTCCATAAACCCATACCTCTGCCCCGTCAGGAGAAGTAACGGTAATTGACGGTTCAATAATAGAAAAGTCAGCGTCTGATGTATCTTCTGCCTTGACTGTAGTATCCCTGGCAACAGGCACTCCGGATTCAACCACCCTGACTTTCACCTGCGCGCCGACCGCATCCGGGACGATCCAGGAATATATCCCGGAATTATCCTGGCCAGAGGCAATTACCGTCCAGCTTGCCCCTCCATCAGTTGAATAATACAGATCCAAGGTATCATACAGCCGGCCAACCCTATCCCAAGCAATGTTATAAACATTACCCACATACCAGCTCTGGCCGCCGTTGGGGCTGGTAATAATAAGTTTAGGATTTGTTTCAATCGTGAAATTGTTATCGGAAATATCATAAAACCCCGCCTCATCCGATACGCTATAAACCTTTATTTTTACCGTGGCAGAAACATCATCGGGAACGCTCCAGGGATAACTGCCGTCTGCCGGCTGTCCGGAATCAATCAGCTTCCAAACAGCTCCCCCATCAACCGAATACTTCAATACAATATCATTTGCTGCTGCGCCTACCGACTCCCAGCTGATAGTGTGGGGATAACCCTTCTCCCATTCTTCTCCTCCATTAGGAGAGATAACTTGCAGGCCCGTAATAGCAAAATCGACATCCGAGGCGTCTAAAACCGCAGGATAATCATTGCTGACTATTTTTACCCTTGCCTGGCTGCTTATCTCTGCCGGGAGAATCCAGGTATAGGAACCAACGCCATCGCTTCCCGAAGAAGTAGAACTTGTAATGATGTACGGATAAGTTAGGCCGCTATCTGTGGATAAAAGCAATTGTACCGTGCTTCCTACTGCGCCGACATAAGACCAGGTAATTATTTGCGAGCTCTCCTTTCCCCAGTTTTCACCGCCGACAGGAGAAGTGATGGTAAAATTAATAATAAAGGTTATAGGCAAAGATGTGCCGGATATAGAAGGATATGCCTGATCGACGGCAGTAAGGGTAACCGTTTCGGATTCAGTATCGGTTAAGGTAACAGTAGCCACGCCAAGAGTAAAATCCGAGGCCGTTAAAGAATCCTTGCTCAAAACAGCGGAATCGGCCAGGTTTCCCCCTGTTTCGGTCTTGCTTACACTTACGCTGACAGCAGGACTGTAAGTTGTAATCGTATTGCCGCCTCCATCCTTGGCAGTGACCGTTATCGTCTGGTTCTCCCCGCAAACTGCCTGGTAACTCGGATGGGTTACTGAAAAATAATCGGTATTGGCGCTGTTTAACAGGATATCTTCCGAACCGGAGGCGGCGTATCCATCATAACCGCCTCCGGTAAAAAGCACGTCTTCGTTTGAAATAATTTGGATTGTTTTATCGTCTTTTGCATAGCTGACGCCCGTATTATAGATATCTATCCCCAGATTGCTTGCCGGCGAGGCGGCGGAAAAGCCGGCAAAAGAAAGTCCCGAGAGAATAAAAGAGTCGCCTTCCGAGAAATCATAGATAATGCTCAAGACTAATGTCTGGTTCGAATTCTCATAAGTTACCAGCGGGCTTATTTTAAAAGAAATGGGGCTGGTGATAACGGCGGAGGTCTGCGTAGTGTCCCACTGCATGCTAAAACCAGAAGGGATGATTATCCTCAAATCATTATCCGCATTGATTGCCCCTCCGGTAGAATCAGTTATTGTTATGGCGGAGATGACCGCGGATCCCTGTCCAGCCACAAAACTCTGGTTAGCAACCGAGGAAACAGTTACAGAGAGACCGCCCAGGGCAAAATCTGCGGAAACCCCTGTGCTGTAACCGTCGTAACTTCCGCCCGTAAAGCCAGTATCGGCAAAAGCACTAACGGCAGACGATAATAACAGCACTGTTATTATCGCTAACCCGGCCAACGCCTTCATCCCCATCGTCCTCCCCTTCGTAAAACGGGATCAGAATTATTTTCAGCGTCCTTTAGTTTAAAAAAATAATTCTGATCCCATTTTTGCATATTAAACCTCATCACATTAATCAATTGGTCAATACGTCCTGCGCTAAATAAGCGATACTGCTTTCTTTTTTGAGCAGCCCACTAAGGATTTTTCTGCGCAAGACCACGGCATCGGCGTATTTGCTGTGCGCCATCCAACAACGCAGAGAATCCTTTACCTTGGTAGCGGTCATCTTGCCATCTAAAAACAAGGATGAAAACCTGTTAAGCCTCTTCCTGAAACGTTTGACATTATCCGTAGCAAGCCGGCGATGCCAAGGGAAAATCCTGAACCCCAAGAACTTTATACCGCCGCAAACCGAATAAATCTGTGATTTATCCTCATGCAAACAAAGCTCCAACCTACTGGTCAAAAGCCTCCTTATTTTTTGTTTGATCCCGGATAATTCCTTTTTGTCGTTGTTAAAAATCAGGAAATCATCCATATAGCGCAGGTAATACCTTATTTTCAGATTGAATTTCACAAAATAATCCAACTCATTCAGGTAAAGGTTGGCGAAAAACTGGCTGGTGAGGTTGCCGATGGGCAGGCCTGTGCCCGTCTCATAAGCAGGCAGCGTCCTGGCTGAATCTATAATTTCATCAAGAAGCCAAAGCGCATCCTTATCCTTAATCTTAGCCCGCAGGATCTGTTTTATGATACGGTGGCTGATCGAAGGAAAATATTGTTTTATGTCCCCATGGAAACAAAAACTGTTGGCCCGCAGGAAGCTTTGCGCCCTATCCACCGCCTTGTGCGTTCCCTTATCCTTTCTGCAGGCATATGAATCATATATAAACGACTTATCGATTATCGGCTCGATAACGTCGTGGACTGCGTGGTGCACCACCCTGTCCCTGAAGGGAGCAGCGGCAATATTGCGTTCTTTGGGGTCATAGATCTTGAATAAACGATATTTGCCGTGGCGGTAGGTTTTTGCCAATAATTCCTTATGCAGGCGTCCGATCTCCTCCTCGAGAAAGAAGTTGAAATCCGCAGTCGAATTCCTGTATCTCCTTCCCCTGGAAGCCATGTGGGCGCTGCGGTAAAGGTTCTCCTTTGACACTATCCTGGGATAGATATTCCTCACTTTCATCGCATTCCCCCGTTATTGTTAATGGTAAAACCAAAGAGGTTTTGGCGGCCCGAGCCCCGTTATTGTTGTTCCGGCCCGAATTCGTGTTAGCCGCGTTGTTGCGGTCGGACGTGCGGACGTTCGACGCATCATTGTTCCAATTGCCGCCGCGATAACCGCCACGGACATTTTTCGACGCTAAACCATTTTATAGATCCATACCGGGAAGAAACTTTCGCTTGACGCAAGCCTCAACCCGGTATTATTGCGTGTTTTCTCCTATCGGCATAAATCCCTTCAAGGAATGGATTTGGCGTCTGAACCTCTCTTAGTTTTACCTTCCGCTCCCGCGGTCCGTGGGCCGCGGGATCCTGGAAACACCCCCTTTCAAAGAACCGCTGCTTTAAGCCAACCTCCAACCATCTTGCCTATTTCGATTCCCGATTGACAGAAAAAATCATAGCTGTCTATATTCACGTATTTCATATCCTTGGAAATCCTCATCATAAAACGCAAAACATCCAATTTCAGGTTAACCTTGATCAAAATCTCCCTTTTCTGCTTAGAGTAATTCGCCTCTATTAACATCTCTAATATTTCAAGCAGTATTTTTTCTATGCGGTCTGCCAGCAAAAACCTTTGGTCTCTTGGAAAATTCGCGATTTTTGGCAACATCCAAA
>JAQUOD010000018.1 GCA_028717245.1 Candidatus Omnitrophota bacterium | reverse complement strand
GAAGGGGAGTTCTCTTCAGTACGAGAGGACCTAGAGAAACGAACCTCTGGTGTTCCGGTTGTCCTGCCAAGGGCAAAGGCCGGGTAGCTATGTTCGGAAGGGATAAGCGCTGAAAGCATCTAAGTGCAAAGCCCCCCCCAAGAATAGGTATCCCTGTGCCGCAAGGCACTGAAGGCTGGTCGTAGACTACGACCTTGATAGGCGCAAAGTGTAAGATCCGTAAGGATTTAAGCTAATGCGTACTAATAGCCAATCGGCTTGACCCTTAATCTTTTTTTGCCTCTGGCGAGAAAAGATTATCCTGAGGTTCCTTCATGCAAAAGTGTTGGAACCGCAGCATAAATGGTTCATCCGGTTATTGTGGTTTTACCTGGTTTGTAGTTGTGAATTTTTACTTTGTAAAAATTCATCCTGAGCGTTACCTATTTATAGAAAATTTAGGTTAAAGCGAAGGATAGGGGGAAAAAAGATCCTTCGGCTCGTTCTCAACGAGCCTCAGGATTAATTCGCACATAAATTTACTCACGCTGCGTGTTCGTAAGTTTAGTGCTCATTAAAATTTGGGGCGCTCATACTGGGAGGGAAACACCCGTTCCCATTCCGAATACGGAAGTTAAGCCTTCCAAGGTCGATGGTAGTGTAGTCGTAAGGCTATGTGAGAGTAGATAGGTGCCCCTTAAAATAAAAAGACGCCTATGGCTTTTAGCTGTAGGCGTTTTTTTATTGTTAGATTTCGCCACTTTCTGCGTCTATTACAACAAGAAGGCAGGACCCGCTACTTCGTTATCCCAAGCGGAATTTGGCTTGGGATTTTTGGTTTTAGGGGTATAATATATGTGTATCTGGAAAATAGGCTTGAAAGAAAGGGGGAGAAAAGATGATGTGTATCTGGAGTTCGGTAGATTTAGTAAATACGCTGCTCTGCATAGTTATTCTCATCTTAGGGCTCTCTGTTTATAAGAAAAAGAAAAATAATCTGGCTAAATCTGTTGCCATAGCTTTTGGGCTCTTTGCCTTTTCGCATATAATAAGCCTTCTGGGATGGGCAGGTGGTTTGCTAGGGTTACAAATCATAATTAGAGTGCTGGCGTATCTGATACTTATATTTGCTTTGCTAAAAATAAAGGAGGCGTAATGGCAAAAAAGGTTTTATTAGGATTGATGGTCGTGGCAGTGCTTTTTTCGTGGCAATTCGCGTTTTGCGGGGAAAAGGAGCTTCCTCAAGATAAAATAATCGCCATAGCCACACAGGCGCTTAAAGATTCCGGCATTGACACTAAGGATGTAAAGATTGTTTTTGACGAGAATGGGAAGCTTTGGTGTGAAGAGAGCGGTTTTGTCGGTTTTGAAGACAAATCCATGAATCACGGCATCCTAAAGCGGGGTTTCCTAAAGAATTACCGGATAGTATACTTTGATTTTAAGGAGCCAGTCAAAGACATGTGGGTTTTTGTTGACAAAGATACGGGTGAGGTGTTAACTTATATAAAGGAGCAAAAATAATTAGTTATTCTCTAAAAAGGACCGTTTTTGCATTAATCCCAAGCTGAATTTGGTCCTTCGACTTCGCTCAGGACAAATCCTGAGCCAAATAAAATAAGCCGAAGGATTTGCTTGGGATTTTTGCTTTGCATTTTGTAGTTGGTATGGTATAATTTACTCCCCAAAGCGGGGAGGGGTAAATTATCAATTACCTGATAGCCACGGAGGTGGAGTATGTCAGAAGTAGCAACAGTAAAAACCAAAGAAGAAGCCATGACTGGCATGGGGGATGTTTGCAGCGAGCTCTTCAAGGAGTGGTTAGTTGATTTAAATTTTGAAGAAAAAAAGATTTGGCTTTGGAACGCATCAGTAGAAATGTGCAGGATTAAACAAAGAAAGCTTCAAGCTTCTTATTAAGGTATTTTATTTAAATAAAGAATAAAGAAAGCAAGGGTTAAGATAGAAGAGTTTTTGAAGAAAGAGGATAGTAAAGCGCAGCTATCGGCAAAGGCCAAATTTAAAAAACCTGCTTTCTTAGAGTTGTCGGAAGCGGGTTTTTTGTTTTAAGCTTATTTATGATGATGACGCACAAAACAGGCAATGCAGCAGGCACAGCGTATGAGGCTAATCCGCCCGGGATAAATTTTTACGGGCTGGGGATCGCGCCGAAAATCCTCGATATCCTGGAACGGATAAAATTCAAGGTTCCTACCCCGATTCAGCGTAAGGCTATCCCTCTGGCGATTACGGGCAAGGATGTCATTGGCATCGCCCAGACCGGAACCGGAAAAACACACGCCTTTGTCATACCTATGGTGCAGATGCTGGCGCAGAAAAAGGGCATAGGTTTAGTCCTTGCGCCTACGCGGGAGTTAGCTATTCAGATTGATGAAGCTTTTAGGGGAATCGCGCCTGCCTTCGGTATGCGCACTGCCTGTCTTATCGGCGGGGCTCCCATGCTCCCCCAGGTACAGGCTTTGCGTAAGAACCCGCGCGTGGTTATTGCTACCCCGGGCAGGCTCCTTGACCACATGAGCCAGTGGAATATCATGCCTAATGAGGTAGCTATGCTGGTGCTTGATGAAGCAGACCGCATGCTGGATATGGGTTTTGCTCCGCAGATCAATAAGATCCTGCGTTTCTTACCTAAAGAAAGGCAGACCATGCTTTTTTCCGCGACTATCCCCAAAGAAATTATGGAGATGGCTGCCAAATATATGAAACTGCCGGTTTGTATTGAGATTGCCCCTTCAGGCACGACTGCCGAACACGTTACGCAGGAATTATTTATCGTGAAGAGGGAAGCCAAGCAGCAGCTCTTAGGTAAATTACTTACGCAGTATCAGGGTTCGGTCCTTTTATTTTCCCGCACCAAATATAACGCCAGAAAACTCTGCCGCGCCATCCGAGATATGGGCCATAGCGTAGCCGAGATACATTCTAACCGCTCGCTGAGCCAGCGCCGCGAAGCGCTGGAAGGTTTTAGGGCCGGCAGATATAAAGTGCTCGTGGCTACGGATATTGCCGCAAGAGGCATTGATGTCAGCGGGATTGAGCTGGTCATTAATTATGACCTTCCCGAAGACGCCCAGAATTATGTGCACCGCATAGGCCGTACAGCCAGGGCAGGACATAAAGGCCACGCCATTTCTTTTGCTACTCCTGAGCAGAGCGCTGAAGTCAAGGATATTGAAAAGATTATCCGGGCTTCTTTGCCCGTTTCTAAACACCCCCATGTCCCTTCGGCAGAATTCATCAAGCCCGGGCACCATTCCGCGGACAGAGAGCAGAGAAAAAATTACTTTAGGAAACAGAGACGCAATAGCTACCACCGGCATTAATTCTTTTCTATCCTCAAAAATTATACTAGGATAAACAGACGTAACTTATATATAGGAGGGAGTATGTTCAGGGAGAAGATTAAGGTATTAGATTGCACTATTAGAGACGGCGGCCTGATTAATAACCACGATTTTGACTTTCGTTTCGTGCGCGCAGTGTATAAGGCGCTTTCTGAGGCAGGCGTGGATTATATGGAGATAGGCTATAAAAACTCCAAGAGGCTCTTTTCGGAAAAGGAATTCGGTAAGTGGAAGTTTTGCGAAGATGATGATATTAAGAAGGTTATTGACGGCATTGAGTCGCGGACAAAGATCTCTATTATGGTGGATGTGGATAGGGTAGATATCGAAGACGTCAAACCCCGTAAACAAAGCCCGGTCTCCATGATTAGGGTGGCTTCTTATGTCAAGGATATTGACAAAGCTATATTTTTGGTGAACCACTTTGCGGATAAGGGTTATGAGACTACGGTAAATATCATGGCCATATCGCGCGCGCTGGATAATGAACTGACTGAGGCGCTTACGCAGTTGGAAAAAGAGAGCAAGGCAAATGTTATTTATATAGTGGATAGTTTCGGGGCCCTTTATCAGGAGACGACGGAGTTCCTGATTAAGAAGGCCAAGGCTATCATCAAGACCAAAGAGATCGGCATTCACGCGCATAATAACCAGCAGCTGGCCTTCGGTAATACTATTGAAGCAATCATTCACGATGCGAACTTTGTGGATGGTACTGTTTATGGCCTGGGCAGGGCAGCGGGAAATTGTCCGTTAGAGCTAATTTTAGGTTTTTTAAAGAATCCTAAATTCGATATCCGGCCGGTGCTGGATTTAATCTCCAAAGAGTTTGTTCCTTTACGCGAAAAGATCGAGTGGGGCTATATTATTCCTTATGCTATTACCGGTATCCTGGATGAACATCCCCGCGCGGCAATGGCGTTACGCGATAGCGACAAAAAAGAAAATTACCGCGAATTCTACGAGAGTTTAGTGGGTGAAGATGAGGAGTGAAGTAGAATGAACGTAGCAGAGTTTAAAAAGAAGCCCTTAATGGGTATCCTGCGCGGTATAGTATTAGAGCAGATCGAGCCGTTGATTGAAACGATAATTTCATCGGGCCTGGAGACTATAGAGATTGCCATGAATACTCAAGGTGCTGCCCAGTTAATCCGCGAGGCTAAAAAAATCAGCCAGAAACGCCTTACACTCGGCGCAGGCACAGTGTTGGATATGCGCAGCTTAAAATCTGCCCTAGATTCCGGAGCTACTTTTATTGTTATGCCGGTTCTGGTAAAGGATGTTTTAGGATATTGCGTAAAAAATAAGATACCTGTTTTTCCTGGTGCACTTACTCCGCGGGAGATTTACCAGGCCTGGAAGGAAGGAGCAACCATGGTCAAAGTCTTTCCCGCCAAGTTTTTCGGCCCGGAATACTTTAAAGAAATCAAAGGTCCCTTCAACGATATTGAGCTTTTAGCCTGCGCAGGAGTGACACCCGAGAATTTACGTGAATATTTCGCCTGCGGCGCCAGCGCAGCAGCCTTCGGTGCATCGGTTTTTAAAAAAGAATGGCTGCAAAGAAAAGACTACTCAAGTATCACCCGCGCCATCAAAGCCTACCTGGAGCAACTCCCATAAAATAATGGAGAGGTTCACCAGCGGAAACCCGCCCCGGCAAGGAGAGAAATTTCTTTGCCTTCCTTAAGCGCTTCTAAGAAGGCTTCCCCCTGATTTTTAAAGAGGGTTTTGGAGAGCTTCAGGTTTATCCCCAGGTCTTCATGCCGCGGATTCTTTAGCCTGAGATTTAGATTATAGCCGCTTCCGAGTGAACAGGCAGCTTCAAAAACAATACTGCGCAGCCTTCCTTCTTCGCAGGGCATTTCAAATAATAAGCCAAGTTTTTTGTTTATCTTCCAGGAACCAAAGAGGGTAATTTTTTTCTTTAACGGAGCCGCGCCTATACCTATTTCATATTGCAGGCCTCTTTTAAGGGGCTTACCCAGGCTGACCCTGAAATCAAATCCGGAATTCAGCTCTTCATTTAACGCATATGAGATTCTGTATTTCTCGGTGATATCCCAAAAGCCTTTAAAGGTGATGGCCTGAGTGATTTTTTTCTTGGTTTTTAAAGCGGTTTTGGTATAGGTATAGATGAGCTGGTTTTGCGCGTTTACTTCCCAGGAACCGGTGAGGGTGAGCGTATCGTAGGAGTCTTTTTGTTTTTTAACCAGAAAGCTCAGGCGGTTATGCTTATCCGCATGCCATCTGCCCTCTAATTGCAGGGTATAGAGATGTGTTTTTCCGTATGAATCTCTGGTGGAAACTGAAAATACCAGGGCATCGGCTCGGGTGGCAATAATTTCACTCTTTAAGATAAGCTTATCCTGGGTTTTATTCAGGGTGAGCGTAAGGTTATGTTTTTTATCTAAGGACCATTCTCCGCAGAGTTTGAGTTGCCGGGGAATAGAGGGGTAAGGCGAACTTTTAAGCTGGCAGGTGAGAAGATTATTTTTATCAATCCTAAAAGTAGAGTCTACGACATACCTAAAACCCGCGCCCCCTTTTTTAAAAATTAGCCTGTTGAGAGGGTCAATTTCGTATCTTATTTTTTCGATTTTACGCATAGATTAATGATAACATGTTTATTTTATTTGAGCAATAAGAGAGTACATAAAGTAAAATATCTTTCGCACTTTTGATATTGCCATACAAATAAAAAAGGCATATCCTCTTAGGTTGATAACGCAAATTATTAACCTAACCGGGCTGTTAAGCCCAGCAAAGGAGGATACGCCT
>JAQUOD010000017.1 GCA_028717245.1 Candidatus Omnitrophota bacterium | reverse complement strand
AATATTCACAGTATGAACAAAAAGAAAAGTCCGTCCCAAAAGAAAAAGAACTACTATTAACAATAACATGAAAACCGGACATTCTTGCTTTGCTAGAAACAGGACATTTTTGCCTTGCAATAACACTTGGCCTTGATTACCTTGACAAATTCTTTCTTTATGTTATATTAATTCTAATATTCATTCTCCTAAGCGGGAGTGAATATTTTTTATTTATAGGAAAATTAATGATGAAAGAACAAATCATACTCTTGCTGGCTGTTTTTCTGCCTTTGGCGGGCGCGTTTATCCTGCCATTAGCAGGCCGGATTTCTCCCCGCTTAAGGAATTCATTGGCCTTAGGGTTTGTTTTGACCTCATTTGCCTGCGTAGCGGCAATAATACCGTTGGTTTCATCCGGCAAAGAAATCTTAATAAGCAGCCGCTTTACCTCCGGGTTTAACTTTATTTTTCTTGCCGACGGCCTGGCTGTTTTTATGGCCTGCGTATCCTCATTCATCAGCGCCATAATCGTTCTTTATTCCTTTGATTACATAGAGCATTATGAGAACCGCAACGAATACTACTCTATGGTATCTCTTTTCCTAGGTTCAATGATGGGCCTGATTTTTTCCGCTGACCTGATCCTGCTTTATATATTCTGGGAGATGACTGCTATCGCCAGCTGGCGTTTAGTCGGCTTCTTCAGGGAAAAAACATATGTGTTACGGGCGGATAAGACTTTTCTGGTCACGGTTTCAGGCGCCCTGATTATGCTTATCGGTTTTATCAGTATCTATCAACAGGCAGGTTCTTTTGACCTTTTAATCCTCAGGCAGGCCTTAAAAGTAAATCCTCTTTCTCACCTGGCCGTATTTTTAATCCTCGTGGGTATCTTTTCTAAATCCGCGACTTTACCCTTTCATACCTGGCTGCCGGATGCCGGTGTTGCGCCTTCGCCGGTTACGGCCCTATTGCATGCTGCGGTGCTGGTGAAGATAGGGGTGTATGTCTTTGCCCGGCTTTTCTTAGCGACCTTTACCCTGGAGCAATTCTGGCATACGGCTGTGCCAATTATCGCTGCCACTAGCGCTATCGTTTCAGCCGGGGCAGCCCTGGTGGATACGGATTTAAAAAGAATCATTGCTTATTCTACTATTAGCCAGATAGGTTTTATCTTTTTCGGCCTGGCCATAGGGAATGAATTAGCTGTGACGGGAGCGCTTTTATATATCCTCATGCATGGCATAGCCAAGGCAGGGTTATTCCTCTGTGCGGGCATAGTGGAGCAGAATACCAAGACTAAAGATATTACGGCTATGGGCGGGCTCATTACCACTATGCCGGTAACCGCAATATCCTTTTTATTCTGCGCCTTCTCGGTGATGGGCATCCCGCCGTTCGGAGGGTTTTTTAGTAAATACATGATTTTTGCCGGCGCAGCGCAAACTGAACAGTTGTGGCTGGGAGGTATATTTTTAACCGGGGCATTCTTAACTATTATTTATCTTTTCCGGGTATTTTATCTGGTATTCCTCGGCCACCCGCAGATAAACACAGCAAAGGAAGCAGGCCGGGTGATGGTTTTTTCCGTGGCCATACTGGCTTTACTTTCATTTTTTGGCGGGATTCTCATAAATTATCCCGCAGCCTTGGTTAAAACAGCCGTTAGCCAGATGTCAGGAGTAGTGAAATGATAGATAGAATCCTGCTTTTACCCATAGTTATACCTTTATCAGGCGGGATTTTGGTTTTGGCCATCACTAAAAGATGGCGCGGTATCAAGGAAACGCTGGCATTGGTTGTAACGCTGGCCAATCTTTTTCTTGCGTTTATATTATTCCGTGCTAATTTAAATTATTTTTTGCCCTGGCTGGGTTTTGGGATAGATTTTTCACTTAAGATATATCATTTTAGCGCCTTTATCATTATCGCCAGCGCAGCCTTTGCCTTTCTGATTGCCTTATACTCCTGCGTATTCATGCGCGGCAAAGAGAATTTAAACCAGTTTTATTCCTACCTTTTAATCACCCTGGCTTTTACTAACGGCGCAGTGCTGGCGGATAACCTTGTCCTGATGCTTTTTTTCTGGGAAGGCCTGCTGTTGGCTCTTTTTGGAATGATTGCTATCGCAAGCAGGGCAGCATTCAAGACGGCAATTAAGGCATTTATTATTGTGGGCATTTGTGACTTGTGCATGATGCTGGGTATAGCCCTCACCGCGCATCTGTCCGGGACGCTGGCAATTTCAAAGATTAGCCTCCCCTTAAATACATTGGGTAGCCTTGCCTTTGTGCTCTTGATGATTGGCGCTATCTCTAAGGCAGGGGCAATGCCTTTTCACAGCTGGATACCTGATGCAGCCTTAGATGCGCCGCTTCCTTTTATGGCCTTCTTACCTGCGGCGCTGGAGAAACTTTTAGGGATATATTTTCTGGCACGCATATCTTTGGATATGTTCACACTCAACGCAGGTTCCTGGATAAGCCCGATGCTGATGGTGATAGGGTCTTTGACCATTATCCTGGCAGTGATGATGGCCCTGATACAGAAGGATTATAAAAAATTATTGTCTTACCATGCCATCAGCCAGGTGGGTTATATGATTTTAGGTATTGGCACTACTGTCTCAGCGGGGATTGTGGGCGGCTTATTCCACATGATTAACCACGCTATGTATAAAAGCTGTTTATTCCTGACCAGCGGCTCCGTAGCAAGAGAGACTGGTACAGCAAATTTAGAAAGACTGGGCGGGATAGGTAAAAAGATGCCCTTTACCTTTATTTGTTTTATCATTACCGCAGCCTCTATATCGGGTGTGCCGCCGTTTAACGGATTTTTTTCCAAGGAACTGGTATATGAGGCAGCTTTAGAGAGAGGCTGGATATTTTATATCGCTGCGGTAGGCGGTTCCTTCTTTACCGCCGCCTCTTTTTTGAAACTTGGCCACGCGGTATTTTTAGGTAAATTAAACGCAGAACACAAGAACGTTAAGGAAACGTCATTCTTTATGCTGGCCCCTATGGTTATTATTGCTTGTGGTTGCATACTTTTCGGGATATGGAATTACCTGCCGCTTGATAACTTGATTCAGCCTATCGCGGGAGAGAGGTTGAACGGCCATAGTTTTAGCGGCGCGCCTACCAACATAAAAATAGTCATCGTCACTTTAATAGTATTGATCGCCGCTTTCCTAAATCATCTCTTTGGCGTAAAAATGAAGGGGAGCGGGCTAAAAGCAGTAGACCATATCCGTTACGCGCCTATCTTAAAGGCGATTTATGACCGGGCAGAGAAAGGATATTTTGATCCTTATGAAATCGGGTTAAAGGCGGTTAAGCTAATCTCAAAAATAAGCTGGCGCATAGACAGGTGGATAGATTACATATATAGTAATTTTATCGTAGCTTTAGCCTATGCCTTGACTAACCGGGTAAGGAGCCTGCATAACGGTAATTATGCCAGATACCTGGCCTGGGCATTATCCGGTGTATTATTAGTAACACTATTTTTAATGTCTTCACCTTAATTCTATAAAGGAAAAAAGCAATGTCTCATGTGTTAATTGTAATACCTTTATTGAGCGTAATTATTTTAAATTTACCCTGCAGGCAGATGATGAAAAAAGCGGCTTTCTGGCTTGCTTTAGCGCTTTTCATCGGCCAGGCCGGCCTGGCTATTTTTGCTACGCCCGAGGCCTGGGGCCATAGCTTGAGCGTATTCGGCACCCACTTAAAGTTTGACCTGATGGTAGATAGCTTAAGCCGCGCGATGTTACTTTGTATAAGCATGGTTTTGTCTATATCGCTTCTCGTAGGCAGGTATGATATATCCGGCGAAGAACACAGGTTTAATTTTGTGAATCTCTTATTGATTATGTTGTCCGGCATGGACGGCGTGGTCATGACAACCGATATTTTTTCTCTGTTTGTCTTTATGGAGGTTACTACCGTTACTTCTCTTATTCTGGTAGCTCTTAAAAAGAATAACGAGGCCCTAGAGGCAGCCTTTAAGTATATGGTCCTTTCCGTAGTCGCTACTATCCTGATGTTTTCCGCGATTGCCCTGCTTTTGCTTGTTTCAGGCTCTACCAGTTTTTCCATAGTGCAGGCTGCGCTAGAGACATCTAAGCATAATTTTCTGATTATGTTTGCCATAGGCATATTTTTATGCGGGCTCTTCATAAAGGCAGGGCTTATGCCTTTTCATGCCTGGCTGCCGGATGCCCATTCTGCAGCGCCTGCGGCAGTATCCATACTTTTATCAGGCGTACAAATAAAAGTGCTGGGCGCCTATACCATTATCCGCCTGATTACTTCGATATTCGGTTATACCAGTTCCGTTACATATATACTTATGCTGGTCGGTACGATTTCGATTATCTTCGGCGCTCTGGGGGCGCTGGGACAGCGTGATTTTAAAAGAATGCTTGCTTACTCCAGTATCAGTAATATGGGTTATATCGTATTGGGCTTTGGCTGCGGCACAACCCTCGGTATGGCGGGAGCAGTATTCCATCTTTTTAATCACGCGGTTTTTAAATCGCTCTTGTTCTTGAACGCCGCAGCAGTAGAATCACAGACCGGAATAAGGGATATGAATAAAATGGGCGGCCTGGCTTCCCGCATGCCCTTGACCGGCATTACTTCGGTTCTAGCCAGCCTCTCCGGAGCAGGGATACCGCCGCTTGCCGGATTCTGGAGCAAGCTTATTATTATTTTGGCCCTCTGGATGGCAGGTTATCATGGCTATGCGCTGATAGCAATAGCAGGGAGTATCCTTACGCTGGCTTATTTTCTCTCCATGCAGAGGAGAGTCTTCTTCGGTAAATTAAACGAAGAGTTCGCCTATATAAAGGAAGCGGAGTTTGGCTTTTCTCTTGCGGCTGTCATCTTGGCAACGGTAATAGTGGGGGTGGGCCTGTGTTTTCCTTTGCTGTTGAATACTTTTCTTTTACCGATAGGTAATATTTTCGGGGGATAGCGTGGCAGTAAATACCTTTATTCTGATTACCTTGATTTTAGCCGGCCTCTGGACGGTGATGACCAGGAGCCTCTTACGTTCTGCCATCGGCCTGGCCCTGACCAGCGCAATATTGTCCATACTTATGTTCCGGCTTGATTCGCCCTTAGCAGGAGTCTTTGAACTTTCGGTCTGCACGGGTTTGATTTCGGTATTATTCATCAGCACTATTAGCCTCACTCACCCTTTGACCCACGAGGAGATACTTAAGCATATGAAAGAGCGGCTGGCCAGGTTTAAGTATCTGCCATTTTGCGTCGTAGCCGCAGGCATTGCCATAAGTTTTATCAAGATAAAAATAGACTGGAGTTTGCCCGCTGCTGCGGCAGAAAAAGATGCCCGGTTAATATTATGGAATTTAAGGCAGCTGGATCTATTAGGCCAGATTATAATCCTTCTGGCCGGAGTTTTCGGGGTGGTCATCTTATTTAAAGAGGTGAAAAAAAATGAGTAGCGAAATCCTGCGTTTATTCTGGTCTTTCGGTATTTTTATTATCATGCTTTCCATCATCGGTTTTTATTGCGTCTTTCTTACCTATAATCTTATCAGGGTATTGATTGGCCTTGAGCTTCTGATTAAAGCCGCAACTCTTCTCTTGATAGTCGTCGGATATATTAACGGGCATGAGGCATTGACCCAGAGTTTAGTGATCACGCTGATAGTCATAGAGGCGGTGGTGATGACGGTAGCGGTAGGCATAGTGCTGGGTATCCGCAGCCGTCATAATTCCCTGGACGTCAGGAATATCAGGGAAATAAAAGGTTAAGGTTAAATATGGTTAAATGGTTATTGAGCCCGCCGGTAGCTTTTCTGATAATTCTTCTAGTCTCCTGGTTACTCTCGCGTATCTTCTCCCGGATTTCCTTCCGTGCGGGTAAGGCAGCACCGGGCTCGGGTCAGCCTTATGCCTGCGGCGAGAAAAATTACGACCATATGACTCAGCCGGACTACAGCACTTTTTTCCCTTTTGCCTTTTTCTTTACCCTGGCGCACGTAACTACGCTGATTATTACCAGCGTACCCCGGGAGACCGTAGAGACGCTGGCGATAGCGGTAATCTATATCACGGGAGCAGTAATCGGCTTATTAATTTTATTGAGGGATTGATTGATGGGCATGGTTAAGAAGGCAGTCAACTGGGCGAGGATAAAATCTCCCTGGATACTCCATTTTAATACCGGCGCATGCAATGCCTGCGATATAGAAATTATTGCCGCCCTCACCCCGCGTTATGACTTGGAGCGTTTTGGGGTGCAGCTTAAAGGCACCCCCCGGCATGCGGATGTGCTCCTTTGTTCCGGGCCGGTAACAAAACAAATAGAGGAGAGGCTGGTAAGGATTTACGAACAAATGGCTGAACCTAAGTTTGTGGTGGCAGTAGGCGGCTGCGCTTGCAGCGGAGGGGTCTTTAAGGGCTGCTATAATGTAAAGGCAGGGATTAATTCTACTATTCCTGTCTCAGCCTATATACCCGGTTGCCCGGTCAGCCCCAAGGCGATCATCGACGGCGTAGTAAAATTACTGGCCAGCCTTGATGACGGTAATAAAAAATAAGGGAGGCGCTCAATGTCCAAGGAAGAAGATATCAGGGCGGACTTAACCAGTAAATTCAGTTATCTGGAAGGTAAGATTATCATCCCCAGGCCAAAGCGCATATTCCTTGAGCTTAGCCCGGATAACCTGGCGCCAGTCCTTTCTTATGCAGTAGAGAAATTAGAATTTCCGCATTTGTGCACTATTACCGGGCTGGATGAGCAGGATAAGTTAAGTTTTATTTATCACCTGGCGCAGGATAGGGGAATTCTCCTGAACATTAAAATCAGCGTATCCAGAGATAACCCTGTTTTAAAAACCATCACTCCTTATTTTCCCGGCGCAGAGATTTACGAAAGGGAGTTAGTAGATTTATTCGGCGCAAAGGTTGTGGGTTTGCCAGAAGGGAACCGTTATCCTTTAACGGATGATTGGCCGGCCGGGCAATTTCCTCTGCGTAAAGATTGGAAGCCGGATACGCAAGCGGATAAAAAGGAGAGTAACCATGCATAATTCCAATGAATTTAAAATTCCCCTTGGCCCGCAGCATCCTGCCCTGAAAGAGCCGGAGAGTTTCAGCGTTGCGTTGAAGGGCGAGAAGATTATGGGCGTGGATATCAGGCTGGGATACAACCATCGCGGAATAGAGAAGGCATGTGAAGAGAGGACATATATACAGGATATGTATCTTATTGAGCGTATCTGCGGCATATGTTCGCATTCGCACTCCACTTGTTTTATACAGGCGGTAGAGGAGATAGCCGGATTAGAGGTACCCAAGAGGGCCCTTTATATCCGCACCTTAATCGCAGAATTAGAGCGTATCCATAGCCACTTGCTCTGGCTGGGGGTAGCCGGGCATGAAATAGGTTTTGATACTTTATTGATGTACGCCTGGCGGGACAGGGAGATTGTGATGGATATGCTGGCGGAGTTGACCGGTAACCGCGTGAATTACGGCATAAATACCATCGGCGGGGTCAGGCGCAATATTACCCGCGAACAGGCAGAGAAGGTATTAGGCGGAATAAAGACCCTGGAGGAGAGGACAAAATATTATATCGAGGTGGCGACAGAAGAAGTCACTATCAGAAAGAGGCTATCGGGAGTAGGGGTATTATCCTATGAGGATGCGCTAAGGCTGGATGCGGTCGGGCCGACTGCCCGCGCCTCAAACGTAAACCGTGATGTCCGGCGCGATGACCATTATGCGGCATACGGCGATATCCGTTTTGAGGTGGTTACTGATATGCATAATGATGTATATGGCCGGACAATCGTCAGGGTAAAAGAATTGATGGAGTCTTACCAGATAATCCGTCAGGTCCTGCAGAAAATGCCTGATGGCCCTATCTCAATAAAGGCGCCCCGTCAGATTCCTGCCGGAGAGGCCTTAAGCCGTTACGAAGCCCCGCGCGGGGAGGATGTGCATTACGTTAAATCAAACGGTACGGAGAAACCCGAAAGGGTCAAGGTCAGGGCACCCACCCTGGCCAATATTCAGGCAGTCAAGCATATGCTCGCGGACCGTTATCTTGCGGATATGCCTATTGTGATAGCCGCGATAGACCCCTGTTTTTCCTGCACTGATAGGTTAGTTACAATTGAATATCCGAATAAGAGAAAGAATGAGGTTATCAGCTGGCAGGCACTGCATTCCTATAGTATAGAATGGCACCGCAGCCGCGGTATAGATTTCCGTGCATTAAATAAAAAGTTTTCAGAGAGGATAAAGGGATAATGATTCAAGCACTCTTTGCGATTCTAATATTTCCCGGATTATGTTTTCTGGTTCTTTTCGGCCTGGCCGCCGAGTTTATCGACAGAAAGCTGCATGCCAGGCTGCAAAACAGGGTTGGCCCGCCATGGTTTCAGACCTGCGCAGATTTCCTTAAGCTTTTAGGCAAAGAGGAATTAATCCCCTGCGAAGCTAATTCCCGGATGTTTTCTCTGGCGCCTTTATTCGCCCTGACTGCAGCGGTAACTGCGTTTTTTTATATCCCTCTCTGGAAAACAGAGCCATTATTTTCTTTTAGCGGGGATATTATAGTTATACTTTATCTTTTAACCCTGCCTACGCTGGCGTTTTTTATCGGCGGGTGGTATTCCACTTCTTTATTTGCCAGGGTCGGTTCTGTGCGGGCGATTACGCAATTATTTGCCTATGAAGTGCCGCTATTCATAGGGATATTGTCTGCGGCGCTGCTTTCGGATAGCTGGTCATTATCTGAAATGACTATTTTTTATAACCAGCACCCCTATTACCTATTGTTTAACCTGATCGGTTTTGTTGTGTCGTTAATTGCGCTATTGGGTAAATTGGAAAAAACGCCCTTTGACATCCCTGAAGCAGAAACGGAGATTGTGGCCGGTTGCCTTACGGAATACAGCGGTAAACTGCTGGCGTTTTTAAGGATGGCTTTAGATATAGAAATGGTAGTGGGTTCTGCGCTGTTGGCAGCGGTATTCCTGCCGTTTGGCTTAATGCTAAATCCCTTCTTGGGATTTACCGTATTTGTAATAAAAATATTTTTTATTATAGCCTTGCTTTCTTTACTCAGGACTATTTTTGCGCGCTTACGTATTGACCAGATGATTAATTTTTGCTGGAAGATTATGGTCCCGATTGCGCTCCTGCAGCTTCTAGCCAACCTGGTATTAAAGAGGATACTCTTATGATCAGGCCGGGGAAAATGCTCAAAGAGGTTTTAAACCATATTATGAAAAAGCCTGCTACTAATCTTTACCCGGCGCAGAAACTACAGATGCCTCCGGGTTTTCGCGGTAAACTTAAATTTTATCCTGAAAGGTGCATCGGCTGTAAATTATGCATGAGGGATTGCCCGACGCAGGCCATTACGATTAATAAGTTAGAGGATAACAAATTTGAAGCGGTTATAGAATTAGACAGGTGTATATATTGCGGTCAGTGCGTTGATTCCTGCCCTAAAAAGGCACTTGAATCCACAAAAGACGTAGAGTTAACGCAGTTAGATGCACATAAATTAAGGGTGGTTTTTCGTGCGCAGCCTGAAAACAACTCTAAAAAATAAACTGCAAGGCGCCGAAAGGGTCGCGGTATTGGGCGTAGGCTCGGATTTACGCGCAGACGATGCAGTGGGTTTACTTGTGGCCGGCGAACTAAAGAAAGCTTGCGTAGAATCGGATAATCGCGCGCGGCTTAAAGTTTTTTTGGGCAATACCGCGCCGGAGAACCTCACCGGAGAAATAAAAAAATTCTGCCCCACGCATATTATAATAGTGGATGCCGCTGACGGCCAAAAGGAGCCAGGCGCGGTTACCCTGATTGACCCGGGTGAGACTGGTGGCATTTCGTTCTGCACCCATCAGCTGCCGCCGAAAATAATAGCGGATTATCTGGTTAAATCTCTCCGCTGCAAAGTAATCATTATCGGTATCCAGCCAAAGGCGCTTGATTTCGGCGCTTCTCCTTCTAAAGAAGTAATAAAATCCGCGAAAGACATCGCGGCTATGATTAAGGGAATTATAAAAGGCGAAAACTAATAAATGAATCTGCCGCTTTTCTCGCTTATGAGGTAGCGGGTCCTGCCGCGTGAGCGCCTCTCGCCAAATTTGGCTCGAGGCATCTCCCGCGTCACCCGCTAAACACTAACGTTCGCTCGAAAACCGCCAGGTTCATTTATATATTAACAGGTTATTTTCAGCGGATAGCTTGGCTTGGTTTAGAGCAGTATTTGAAAGGGGACCCCGCGAGTGGGTGTGGGCGAGGAAAATTTGACGAGCACACACCCTAAAAGCAGGGGATAATTTAAAGTCCCTGCGAGAAAACAAGACAAGGCAGCCGGTAGAAATAAAGTTTCTGTAATCGCAATACAATAATGTCCGCTTTTAGCAAAGCAAAAATGTCCTGTTCCAAAGTTGCTATAATGATCCTTTCCAAAGGAGGATCATATGGCAGGAAAGGACATTATAATGGCTACGCAGGA
>JAQUOD010000016.1 GCA_028717245.1 Candidatus Omnitrophota bacterium | reverse complement strand
CACTGACTTTGCCATAGGCGTATCCTCCTTTGCTGGCTCCTCAAGAGCCGGTTAGGTTAATAATTTGCGTTATCAACCTAAGAGGATATGCCTTTTTTATTTGTATGGCAATATCAAAAGTGCGAAATATATTTTACTTTATGCTTCATCCAAACCTGTTCCACTTGCGAAGTGGAACGGATAAGAAACCCGCCATACGTACTTGGCGGGCTCTTATTTTATAGAATTTTACGGCTTTAAAATTATGCCTTATACTCGGAAAGTTGTTTGATGCGCTTGAGCATATTAGGGTGGGTGCTTAAGGCCTCTAAGAGCCTGTCTCCAAACCCCAGATGTATATTTTTACTTCTCAGCTCTTCTAATTCATTTTTATCAATGGTGCCGCTCTTATCGATGTCGAGCTGCCTTAACTCTTTGATTTCATTTAGGGCCTGCGAGGGGTCATTGACAAAAAAGGCCTTCAGGCCCTCCACTTCCTTTAAGGATTCTTTATCCATACGCGCTGCGCCATAGGCGAGTTTGTATAAACTGGATGCGAGGCTTGAGGGCTGGTTTCCCAAAAGAACAGAACCCTTATCCGCGAAATATTCGCGTATGCGCGAGGCGTAAAGCACTAAAAGATTGGTAATAAAGTAAAAGATGAATGCCGCTAACCCGACGAGCGCGGCATTACCCCCTCTTTCGTCGCGCCTTCTGCCGAAAAACAGGAATTGCCAGGCAATACGGTACATAATCATCGGGATAACTGAAAGTAAAGTAATAGTTAAAACATCCCTGTTTTTTAAATGGCTTAATTCATGGCCCAGGACCGCCCTGAGCTCGTCTTCATTTAATAACTTTAAGATACCCGCCGTAACGCAGACCCGGCCGTCCTTTATACTGCGGCCAAAAGCAAAGGCATTAGGCAGGCTGATTTCGGCTATGCCTATTCTGGGCACAGGTATCCCGGCCCTTTTGGCCAGGTCTTCTACCATCTGGTATAAGCGCAGGTTCTCTTCCTTCTTAATATACCTTACATGCATGGTCCATTCTACGATTTTCGGCCCAATCAGATACTGGATGAACATCATTACGAAAGATAAAATTAAATAAAAAGAAAATCCGTACAGATGTAAAAACTGGGTACCTATTAGAGTGAGCGCCACATAGGTAAGCCCGAAAAGCATAGTTACCAATAGCCACATCCTTAATCTTAAAGCCCACATTTCTTACCTCCCGCTGTATCAAAGTGCCAGGGTATCAGGGTATCATAGTATCAAAGAAAAACTTTGATACCTGACACATTGACACTTTATTTTACGATTTCCGCCTTAATGATAAACCTTAAAACGGGATTGTCAAAATCATCGGTATGGACATATACATACTGCTGCACGGACCCGGAATAACCCTTGGTATTAAACTGAACCTCTATCGCGGTAGCCTCGCCGGATAAAAGAACTTTTTTTTCTACTTTAGAAACAGTACAGCCGCAGGAAGTATTTACCTCATTTATCTTTATGGTTTGTTTGGAGTCATTTTTAAAGGTAAAGGCGTGTTTTAAGACTTCGCCTTCCTGTCTCTTGCCAAAATCCCAGGAATAATTATCAGCAGTTTGCAAAGGGGCCAGCAGATTTTGCCGGCTTTGCGCGCAGCCCCCCAGGATAAGGGGAAAAAATACTAAAAACAGGAAAATCCTGCGCAATTAGGGCCTCCAGAGCAGGAATAGGCCCAAAGTAAAAAATATAACCGCTAAAATAAGCTTGGTGCCTAAAAGATGCTTTTTGGCAATTTTAGAGAATTGCTCCGAACTGACACCAAAAAGGGCCAGAATAAATATCAGTAATAAAGGCGCGATAAACATCAGATTATACAATAAAAGGTAGGCCAGGGCCTGGAACCTTACGGAGGATATCTTCAGGGCAAACTTTATCGTCGGCAAATAGAGTTGTCCCGTACAGACCAACTCCAGAAAAGAAACAATGAAACCCGTAACGAAAGCGCTGATAACTAACCTGAAAAAATGCGCCTCTTGAGCCTGTTTCTTATTATCTTTGGGTTTTCTGTAATATAAACTGATTATGGAATGTATCCGGTTTTTCACCGCCGGAGGCAGCTGCAGGACCAAATCGTCGGTGCGCCTGGTCTTTTTAAATTTTAATATATCATAAATGGATACCGTGCCGAGGGTAACGCTTAATATCCCGATACTGATATTAAAGACCCTTCTAGCTAATGAAAATTTCTCTAAGCTATAAATAATATTGAATAAGCCCAGGCCAATCAGAAGGTAAACGAGGAATACGGCCGAAATAAAAGAAAGGCCTATGGCTGCCAATTCCTTTTTCTTGTATCCCTGTAAAGCCAGATAAGAAATAAAAAAGATGATTACCGTGAAGGCACAAGGATTAATCCCGTCCCCTAAGCCTGCCGTAACTATACCGACAACCCCGAAACTTTTCAGTATCCGGGCCAGGTCCGACTCTACCAATGCCTTTTCCTGATAATAACCCTCGCCTAAACTCTGCGTAAGAATGCGCTTCAGGTTAGCCTCGGTACCCGTCTTGCCATTCAATAAGTATCCTTCAAAATAGAAAACAGGTAAAGTTAATTCCAGGGTATTATTATATTTTTCTTTCAAGGAGAGGAGCAATTTATAGTTTTCTATGTCGTCGGTATCCTTATATTCCACCCGGACAACGTTTTTGAAATATTTTTCTATTGCGGGTATTAATTTATTTTTTGCCTCGATGCATTCATTGCAGGAAGGAGTATAAAAGAATATTAAGTTGTGTTCAGGGGCGGGGGTAGTAGCGCGTACCTGAGTACGCAGGCACGCTGACAATAACAGGCAGCTCAAGATAACAGTAGCTGTTAAAAATAAATTCTTCCTATGCATAACCTCCTCCTGTGTGCTAGTTACCTTTATTTTTCAAACTGTTAAATAAATTATACGCCTTCTTTAAGGATGCTTTTTCGTGGACAATGCTGCGTATGGCGGAAATCACCGCCACCGGCCAACGTGACTGCCAGATATTCCTGCCCATATCCACGCCCTTAGCGCCCTGTGCTATCGCCTCATAGGCCATTTTTAAAACATCGAATTCATTTTTTAATTTAGGCCCGCCGGCAATAACTATCGGGACAAAGCAGGACTTGATTACTGCTTCAAAATTTTCGCAATAGTATGTCTTGACTATATGCGCGCCTAGTTCTGCGGCAATACGGCAGGCTAAAGAAAGATAACGGGCGTCGCGCTTTTCTAATTCTTTACCCACAGCAGTAACCGCTAAAACCGGGATGCCGTATTTCTGGCCCTCGTCGATGAGCCTGGTTAAATTGATTAAGGTTTGATTTTCGTGATCCGTGCCTACATATACGGATATAGCTACTGCCGCCGCATTCAACCTCAGCGCATCTTCAAAAGAAACGGTAATGCCTTCATTAGAGAGGTCTTTACCTATAATGCTATTGCCCCCTGAAACCCGTAGGACAGCCGGAATATTATATTTAGGGTCAATGCAATTACGCAGCATCCCCCTGGTCAGCATGAGCGAGTCCGCATAGGGGATAAGCGGTTCGATGGCCTTACGCGGCTCTTCCAGCTTGCTTACCGGCCCTAAAAAATAACCGTGGTCTATTGCCAGCATCACGGCTTTACCGTCTTCTTTAAATATGCGCTGCATACGGTTCTTCATGCCCCAATCCATTTTGTCCTCCTCGTAAATAGACCTGTTTGTGTCAAAGTATCATAGTATCAGAGTATCAAAAAAACTTTGATATTATTATTTTTTCTGTGGAAAAATAATTACCTTTATAGATTCTCCTCCTTGCGCTACTAACTGAAAACCTTTAGCAGTTTCGGCTAAACCAAAACGATGCGTAATCATCCCTGAAAGATTAAGCTTTTTACTAGCAATTAAACCTAATGCCTCTTTATAGTCAGAAGGGCTGCCTGCATATGAACTGGTAAGGGTTATCTCTGTGCGCCAGAATAATTCATTAAAAAGAAGAGGAATCTCACTACCTTTCTCCGTAGGGGCAAAAAAGAGTACCGTGCCTCCTCGCTCAATAGACTCTAAGGCCTGCCTGATTGCTGAAGGCGAACCGGTGGAGACTATGACCAAATCCGCGAGCCTGCCATTATTTAATTTACGTAGCTTATCCGCAAAATATTCCCTGGCATTAATGCTTGTATCCGCGCCGAACCCACCGGCTGCCTTAAGGCGGTAATCCGAGATATCCGTAGCAATGATACGGCCCACACCTTTTATTTTCGCCAAATGTATATGCAAGAGCCCGGCTATACCGCTGCCTACCACTAAAAGCGTAAGGCCAGGTTTCATACCCGCCAGCCGCTGGCCCCTAAGTACGCAGGCTAAAGGCTCAACAAAAGTAGCTTCTTCAAAAGATATAGAATCCGGCAAAGGGAAAACCCCGTAATCCACATTTATTTTAGGCAGGCGCAGGTATTCAGAGAACCCGCCGGGGTCAAAATTAGTTTTACGCAAGGTATCGCAGGCTGTTTCATGCCCGCTTAAACAATAATGACATTTACCGCAAGGGACATGGTGGGCACAGGCCACCCTGTCGCCCTTTTTATAAGCTTTAACGCCCTCCCCTGTCTCTTCAACCGTGCCGGCAATTTCATGGCCTAATACCAGAGGGGTCCTGCCGAGGCGATACCATTCCATTACATCGCTACCGCAGATCCCCGAAGCCTCAACGCGTATCAAGAGTTCTCCTGGCCCGATTTTAGGCCTGGGCATCTCTTCTATCCTGATATCGCGGTTATTGTAATACATGGCTACGCGCATAGTATCCTATTCTATCATCTATTTAAAATTTTTCAACAAAAAGAGCAATTAAAAAGAGTAATTAAGGACACCCTCTTAAACTATAAAAGGCTTGAAAAAATAATATGGATATGATAAATTGAGAGCCAATATGAAAGACAAACTCTGGAAATTTACAGACGACACAGGTTCTTTTACTTCGGATAATGCTCACCAGATAAACACCCTCTATTTTCCTCTCTGTAATAACGCCCCCATAATGTCTTCGGCCTCTCCTGACTTACACGGCGATATCAAAACGGATTTTAACTCCTTTTTGCTGGAACCAGTATCGCGTTTTAGCCTGTCTAATTTAAAATCCAGCCGTAATTTCTGGTTATACATAAACCCGCATAAAGTCTGGTCGGCAACCGGCGTATCAAAAGAACCCAACCGCCTGAAAGATAAATTCAACTTAGAGGCAGGCTTATTATGGCAAAAAATAAGCCGCGAAAACAAAAAAATCGGTTTAAAAGCAGAAATTACTTCCTTTATTCCAGTCACGGATGACCCGGTAGAATTAATGCTAGTAGAAATTACTAATATTTCCACAAAGCCACTTAAAGTTATCTCCTGCGCCGCCATACCCATATTCGGCCGCTCAGCCCATAACCTGCATGACCACCGCCATGTTACCTCCCTTCTGCAGCGCGTAAAAAAAGAAAAATACGGAGTAATCGTTACACCTACCCTCCTCTTTGATGAATCCGGGCATAAGAAAAACCTGACTTCCTATTTTGTTTTAGGTATAGACGAAAAACAAGCTCCCCCCCAATATATATATCCTACCCAGGAAGAATTTACCGGGGAATCCCTAAACCTGGAGGCGCCTGAAGCGGTATTCAAGAATCTTCTGCCCGCAAAAGATAAAAATATCCAGGGCAAAGAGACTATGGCCGGCCTGCGTTTTAAAACCTGCACCCTTAAACCAAAACATTCCGCTTCTTATATCATTGCTATGGGTATTACTACTGATAAGCCCCGAATCAACGCGATATGGAAAAAATTTAATACCCCGGCTAAAATAAGAGAAGCGCTCCAGAAAAATAAATCCTACTGGCAGAGAATGAGTTCCTCCGTGCAAACCAAAACAAATAACCCTGAATTCGATAACTGGTTTAGGTGGGTAAATATTCAGCCGGTATTAAGAAGGATTTTCGGCTGCTCCTTTCTCCCGGATTTTGATTACGGCAAGGGCGGCAAAGGCTGGCGCGACCTCTGGCAAGACTGCCTCTCGTTAATTTTAAATAATCCCAAGGAGGCAATGCCTTTATTAATAAACAACTTTGCCGGGGTACGTATTGACGGTTCTAACGCTACTATTATAGGTAAGAATCCGGGTGAGTTTATTGCTGACCGTAATAATATCAGCCGCGTCTGGATGGACCATGGCATCTGGCCTTTACTGACAACGCACTTGTATATGCATCAGGCTGCGGATTTAAAAATATTCCTGGAAGAAACAACTTATTTCAGGGACCATCAGTTATGTAGGGGCAAAGAAATAGATAAAGACTGGCTCGCCGATAACGGCAAGACATTAAAAACAAAAACTAAGGAAACATACAAAGGCACTATCTTAGAGCATATTTTAATCCAGAATTTAGTGCAGTTTTTTAATGTCGGGCCGCATAACCATATCCTGCTTGAGGATGCCGACTGGAATGACGGCCTGGATATGGCCCCTGAATATGGTGAGAGCGTGGCTTTTAGCGCTATGTATGCCCAGAACCTCGGAAGTTTATGTGAGATAATCCAGCGCCTGGACGCACAAAACTTAACCCTTCTAAAAGAACTAACGCTCTTATTTGATTCCATAACCGCGGATAAAATCAATTACTCCGATATCAATGCCAAACGCGGGATCCTGGAAAAATATTTCCAGAGCACAAAATATGCGGTTTGCGGAGAAAAGGTAACTATAGATAAATCTAAAATAATCCAAGACCTGAAAAATAAATCCGACTGGATGTGCGCGCATATACGGGACAACGAATGGCTAAAAGAGGGTTTCTTTAACGGTTATTACAATAATGATAAGCAGAAAGTTGAAGGCAATATCAACGGCCTGATACGTATGACTTTAACCGGACAGGCCTTGCCTGTCATGAGCGGGATTGCCGATAACAAACAAATCGGGATTATTTTTGATAACGCGTGTAAATATTTAAAAGATAAAAAACTGGGGGGATTCCACTTAAATACGGATTTTAAGGACGAGCAATTAAGCCTCGGCAGGGCCTTCTCTTTTATTTACGGAGACAAGGAAAACGGCGCCTTCTTTAACCATATGGCCATAATGTTCGCTTATGCTTTATACAAACGGGGATTTGCTAAAGAAGGTTACGAAGTTATAAATTCTATTTATGAGATGTCCCTTGATACCCAGAAGAGTAAAATCTACCCCTGCCTCCCCGAATACTTTAACGCCGATGGCCGCGGGATGTACAGTTATCTTACCGGTTCTGCCAGTTGGTTTATCCTCACTCTATTGACCCAGGCCTTCGGTATCAGGGGTGAATACGGCAACCTTAAGATAGAGCCAAAATTAACCGCGCAACAATTTAAAGATAACGATACCCTGGCTATCAAAACCAACTTCGCGGATAAATTCATAGAGGTCCGCTTTATAAACCGGCGCAGAAAAGACTTTGGCAGCTACTCCATAAATAAAGTGGCCCTTAACGGAAAAATCATCGCAGACAATCTAAAAGAGCCGCGCATCTTAATCCCGCGCAATAAATTCCTCGCCCTATCCAATAATAATATCAATACCCTTGAAGTAATTTTAGGCTGAATCTTTAGGATTAGTTATCGCTAGACAATAACGACAGGTTTCTTTCGATGAATCCGATGAGTTTTTGCTGCGTGGGCACGGAAAGATTACAGAATTCTACCCCCATACCGGGATGGGAATGAAGCTGGATTTGTTTATCGGATAACCAGACTACCTTTGCCTCCAGTTCTATCTCTTCGAGTTTCGGAGGGAGCTTAAGCCTTAAAATAACCTCATCCCCTAATTTAAATTGCCCGCAACCATATATATAGGCACCGACGGCGCTTAAATTCAAAAGGTCGCCCTTATGACAGGAAGCGCTCTTATCGTATTTTTCTTTTAGCTCTATCTTAATATCAATAGGCAGGCGCTTGAACCTGCGCCGCAGTTGCATTTTTTTGATATCTTCGATAATCTTATCTTCTTTAAAACTATTTACGGCCATATCCTCGGTGGCGTAGATATCGATAACCTTATCTAAGCCCGCGATAGAAAACAAGCTCCTCAGATGCGCGGGTATACTGACGAATTTCATCCTGCCGTTATTATTGATTACCTCTTTATAGGCAATCACTATCGCGGAGATACCCATATAATCAATAAAGTCCACTGCCTCAAAATTACATAAGATATCGCCGTAACCGTCGCGGATACACTGGCCCGTGACTTCCACGAGATTAGCGGAATCCGCATCAATGCGGCCGGCTAAATCTAATATAATGATATCGCCTTTTTGCCTAGCCTGGATTTCCATATGTTTTTTATTCTACCTTAAATAAAAACTCCCTGCAAGATATTTTACGGAGAATTGCCACTATGCTATTTTTATGATACAATCTTAGTGGACCAAAAATACCAAAGTAATATATGCTGGACAAAAAATATACCTACCTTATCCTGGCAGGCCTTTGCTTTTTAGTTTATGCCAATTCCCTGCCTAATGCCTTTGTGTCGGATGATATCCCCGCAATCCTGGAGAATCCGTATATTATCTCCATGCGGAATTACTGGGCTGACCCCCAAGGCCTGTTGAATTCTCTAAGCTATAGAATAGCGAAATTTAATGTTATCCCTTATCACTTAATCAGCGTCATCCTGCATTTTATAAATACCCTCCTAGTTTTTTTATTTCTGCGTTTATTTTTTAAGACAGACGCATCGCTTCTGGCTGCCGCGCTATTCGCAGTGCATCCTTTGCATACCGAAGCAGTAAGCTGGATTTCCGGACGGCCCTATCTAATCCTGGCTTTTTTTGTGCTTACCACTTATCTTCTCTATCACAGGGCAACTGACCCGCATATGAAGGATAAAAACCCTGCTTACGTTCTTTATCTATCGGCACTGGCTATTTTCTCCTATTTTATAATCGGGAATATCTCTTTCTATTTTCTCTTTCCTTTTTTGATTATGTTCTCGGATATTATTTTTAACCGCTGGAAGAAAAACTGGAGGCTCTGGATCCCCTTCTTCCTGATCATGGTAATCAGATTGGCCCTGGCTAAAGAAGTTATATGCGCGCGCGTTAGCGCGGTTGTCTTAAAAACCGGCTGGCTGGAAACATGGAGGAACCCGGTTTTTTATTTTATATATTCTATATTTTCCCATCTTTGGCTTCTTATATTTCCGGCAAGGCTTACTTTTTATCACGACCCGATTATACTGCGCCCCCTCGTAATGCTGTGCGGGCTGATAGCCATATTTATCTTTCTCTGTTTGCTCCCTTTTATCTTCAAAAGGGCAAAGATAATACTCTTTGGGGCGGTTATTTTTATACTCTTTCTTGCCCCTACCTATAGCCCCCTTCCTGTGGCTTTTGTAGTTGCGGAAAGATACGCCTATCTGCCCTCTATTTTCCTTAGTATAATCGCTGCTTTCTTATATGAAAGATACCTAAAGAAAGCAAAAGGAAAACAGGGAATCTGGATTATGGTTCTCTTTGTATTTCTCATCAGCGCGTATGGCCTGCGTACTATCTGCCGGAATAAAGACTGGAAGGATAACGCAAACTTTTGGAAAACGACTTTAAAGACTTCGCCCTACAGCGTGCGCGCACACAACAGCATAGGCACTGTCTATCTCCAGGAAGGAGATATTGAAGCGGCGATTAAAGAGTTTGATACGGCTATCCGGCTTGACCCTGCTTATGATTTGACTTATAACAACCGGGCAGGGGCATATTTTTACAAAGGTGAACTCGATAAGGCCATCTCTGACTATGATAACGCGATAAAAATAAACCCCGTTTATGCCGAGGCCTACAATAACCGCGGCATGGCTTATAAAAATAAAAACGAGCCCGATAAGGCCATCTCTGACTATGATAACGCGATAAAAATAAACCCCGTTTATGCCGAAGTTTATTATAACCGCGCTAATGCCTATGTCACCAAGGGTAACCTCACTGGAGCTATTTCAGATTACGATATGGCAATAAAGATAAACCCTTACGCGGCGCAATTCTACGCCAACCGGGGGGCTGTCTATTTTTTAAAACAGGAATATGCTAAAGTCCGGCAGGATATACATAAGGCAGAAACGCTGGGATATAAATTCAACCCTGAATTCATCAATAAACTAAAAAAAGAAATAGGAAAAAATCAATAAAGTTAAGCGGACTGTCTCTAAAATAAAAAGCGCCGATTCCTTTCGGCGCTTTTTAAATTTTAAATCTTTATTGAGATATTTATTGTTCCTGATAAACCTCGAAAACCTCACCCGTATCCTTATCTATAAAAACCCAGACGTCATTAACGGGTTCCTTAAAATCAAAAAATACCGTTTCGTAATTTTTTAAGAACCCTTTTTTCATAATCCCGTGGTTTGGCGACTCATCAGGCATAGTCATGGCTCCGATTCTCTCTATCCAAAGTTTATCCCCGTCGTCATAAACCACAACTGCTTCGGTAAGATCCATTCCTTTTGCTTTCACTGCCGCAGTGGCTATTTCAAGCACCTTTTCCTTTGGTAATCCTTCCTGTCGGGCGGCCTGTTCTTTAATAACGGGCTGCTCAAGGGCTGCTTTTTGCGCAAATGCTTGCTGCCCGGAAACCGCAATTACACAGAGGCTGAATACCGTTAACGCAAAGACTTTCAATAACACCTTTTTGTACATATAACCTCCTTCCTTTCTTTTAATAAAACAAATTAATCCCCTAACCATTCTATTCCAACAAAGGTTTTGCAAGAGACTCATCTATCTTCGCAATAGCCGCTGGATCCTGCTTTTCCTGAAATAGCTTTCTTGCCTTTTGATAGTTCTCCTTGGCTTCCTGATATTTACCTAACGCGTAATAAATATTACCGAGATTGCCGTATGCATTCGCATAATCAGGATCTGCCTTTAATGCATTCTCCGACATCTCTATAGCTTCTTTATAACTATGCGAATGGTAATACGCATTCGCGAGATTATCGTATGCGTAAGGCATGGCAGGTTCTAATGTTATGGCTATTTTTAGCTTCTCTATTGCCTGTTCATACTGGCCATGCCCTATATATCCAACAGCTTCGTTTACCAAACTAACATAACGTTCTAAATATTGGTCGCCTGGCATCTTTTCAGTCGTAATATGATCTTCCTTTTCTTTATCGACGCCTAATTGACCGGATTTGTCCTCTTCTACGAGTATGGGTTCTTTGGTATCTTTATCAAATTTTAATTCAAGGCCTTCGGCAAATGATGAAAAACAAAAAAATAAAAAAGCTGAAGATAATAAAATTATGGATTTATTACTCATATATTGCATAACCACCTAAGCTCTTGGAATATCCTAATAAAGGTTACTATCAGAGCATACTCTAGAGGCATTAAATCTGGTTCCCCTATTGGACGAGTGGTTCGGCTTCGCTCACCATCCCTCGAACCATCCCGAGCGAAGTCAAGGAATTTCGCAACTGGTGCATAACTGAGGAGGCGGATAAATTGTGTTATTTCTTAGCAAATCAATATAGGCAATGGATTGAAACAGCCTTATTATGGCCGCTGTTTGCCTCGGGCGAATAATTTACCTCTACACGCTCACCGTTTTCAAGGTTCCAGGCACTTCTGCCTTTACCCTTCTCTTTTCCGAAAGCATCGGTAACAGCAGTATCGTTGACTATGTCTATATTCTTCTTTTCGCCGCTGTCCCCGACAACCGTCAATAACGCAAGCCTCCAATAGGGAGGCCTTGGTAACATCTTTTTAACTGATTCGACCCTGCCTGTAAAGGTATTCCCTGTCTGACCTGCACTTTCTTGAGCTAGCTGCGTTGTTTCAGAAGGTACGTTTGCCGGTACACTTGATGCTGTCGGCTGCCGTACGTAATCCAATGGGACGTACCGCATCGAGGTGGTCACATTATCATCTCTTTCCGTGACTGAATACTTAACCTCAATTTTCCTGCCTCTTCTTGGCGCTTCGCCATATCTTTGCTTACCGTCAATCTGTATAATGGTTGCACCGCCCCTGGGGACACGAAACTCTTTCTTCTCGCCGTTATCAGCAACAGCAGTAAATTTCCACCAATACCTTAATGCTCCCCCGGATCTTTCAATCTTACCTACAAAAATATTGGTTTCAGAAGTATTGGCTGGCGTTTCTGAAACTGTTACCGGTTTCCCTGGCATTGTCTGTTGCGCAACATAATCCGCAGGAACATAGCGAACGGAAATAGCGAGATTTCGGTGGATGAACCGCGCGGTTTCCTGCGGAGTCGTATAGGTAACTTCTACTTTTTTGCCTATCCCTACTTTTTTGGCTGCTTCGGTTCTAGACAGCCCCTCCGTCACCATGCCCAGGTTTCTGCCGTCTATATCATAAAAGATGGTAGCGCGAGGCCGCCCGCTGCCGACGAAAAGAAAATTGTTTTTTTGCCCGTTATCAGCCACGACTTCGATCATACCGAGCGGCCATAAAGGAGGGCCGGACCTGAACCCAAACCCATAAGCGAAAGATTTAATCGTGCCGATAAATGTTTTGGCTTCTTCGGCTTTAGCTGAAGGCCCTACGGGAATAAAGAAAAAAGTGATAAATGTGACGGCAAACAGCAGCAAAAGTATTTTTTTCATATTTTTATTTTAACTCAAATAAAAACCCTCCGTAACTGTTTTCGTTACAGAGGATTTTCTAAATTGGCTCCCCTTGGATTAACTCTCAAACCTTCCCTATAATTCTACCTAATACAATTCACGGTTGCAAGAAGAAAGATTTACGCTCTCTCTAAGCGACGAAAGTCTTTAATACCTGGGAAAGCTGGTCTCTAAGGAAATAGCTAATATGCACCGCGCCCTTGGGGGCGCTCCCGTATCTCCCGCTCTACCAGTCGGCCTTGCTGGGGCAAGGCCTCCTTTGGCGCTCGCTAGGCCGCTCGCTTCGTGGTAATGCAGTGCGTGTTCGGCTCGGCTTGCGGCTGGGCTGGGTTCGGGCAGCCCAGCCGCAGCGTCCTCAATTAACAGTTAGATAACGCCATTCGTCAGCTATGCCGCAATCAACAAATAAAAAACTCGGCGGTGCGGCATGCCGAGCCTCTTGTATCTCAGGGGTGATTTACACCCTTCCACAAGAATGACAGAAAGTAAAATTTATT
>JAQUOD010000015.1 GCA_028717245.1 Candidatus Omnitrophota bacterium | reverse complement strand
CGTTTCAACCGTAGGGATTAGTGAGGAAGCAATACGAAGATACGTGACAATGCAGGGGAAGGAAGACGCAGGACAAACGAAGTTTGGCTTTTAAAAGAACCCCGCCTGTAAAGGCGGGGGTATCTATCAATTGTTTAATAGCCTGGAATACAATAGCAAACTGCTTATCGTATTTCTTTTCCATTTCTTCAATTTTACGCTTAAGGTCTCTATTGGTTAAAAGCATACGCCTCAATTGGGCAAAAGCGCGCATAATTTGGATATTGACCATAATTGCGCGCTCGCTATTTAATACGCTTGAAAGCATAGCTACGCCTTCTTGGGTAAAAACACGAGGAAGCTTCCTTATGCCACCCCAGCTTGAAGTCGCAAAATGCGATTTCAAGTTTAAGGCCTCCTCTTTGGTGAGTTGAAACATGAAATCTCCCGGAAATCGTTTAATATTCCTACTTACCTGTTCATTTAACCTCCCTGTTTTTACAACATAAAGCACGGCTAAGTCAATATCTAGCATAACCTTTTTACCCCTTATAACTAGAATCTTTGTGGCTATTATTTCTGCTGCAATTGAATTAGACATTTTTGGCCTCCTTTTTACTATAATAGATGTGCAAAATACCAAAATCTAACACAAATTTTTTATCTTTTTTCAGTTTGAAGTTTTCAGTTTGGAGCGAGTTCATTAAATTATCGGTGAGAGCGAGGCCGAAAGTCGAGCGAAGTTTTGCACGCTGGGCAAAACGAGCGCCCCTGCGAGAAACAAGACAAGGCAGCCACTAAGACATTATTCATGCCTTTAAACTTTGTGTTTTCCGTTTTTTATTCTTGACCCCCCCTTTTTACTATTATATAATATAAATTCCTTATCTTATTTTCCCTAGAGAAAAGGAGCGCATATCATGGGTGCCCAGAATAAAAGAAATTTTATCCTTCTTGGCCATGCCCAATCCGGGAAGACCACGCTTTCTGAGAGTCTGCTTTATTTTTGCAAGGCTACTACCAGAAAAGGCGCCATTGCCGATGGTACGACCGTAAGCGACTATAGTTTTGATGAGATAGAGAGGCGAAACTCCATTAATGCCAGCCTCTTATATTGTAATTATAAAGACACCCGGGTTCAGATTATCGATACCCCGGGTTACGCGGATTTTCTTGGAGAGGTCATTTCAGGCATACGCGCGGTAGATGCTGCGGTGGTAGTAGTGGATGCTTTATCCGGGGTGGAAGTAGGCACCGAGCGTGCCTGGCAGCTTTTAGAAGAAGCAAACCTGCCTTGTATCATATTTATCAATAAAATAGATAAAGAAGGCGTAGATGCCGATAAAACCCTGGTAGATATCAAAGAGGGGCTTTCTAAGAAAGCTTTAATTATCGCTTCTTTAGATGAGCCGGATTTAGTAGAGACTATTGCAGAAAGCGACGATAAGCTCCTGGAGAAATATCTTGAAGGCACAAAATTGACCGCAGAAGAATTAAGCCGCGGTTTACGCCAGGCAGTAATCAAGCGCAATATATTTCCCGTAGTTTCAGGTTCAGCCCTAAACGAAAAGGGTATAGAGGAATTATTGAATGGCATCCTCGCCTATTTCCCTTCGCCTGTTGAGAGGACAAGAGTAGAAGTTTCTAACCCGCAGAATCCCGAGGTAAAAAAAGAAGTGGTTCTTAAGGAGGACAGCCCTTTTAGCGCGTTTGTATTCAAGAGCATATCCGATCCCTATGTAGGACAGCTTAGCTTATTGCGTGTTTTTTCCGGGTCTTTATTATCGAATACGGGATTTTACAATGTGAATAAGAGGACAAGGGAGAGGATCGGGCAGATTTATCTTTTACAGGGTAAAGAGCAGCGGGGTGTTGACGCTGCTTCCTGCGGCGATATTGTGGCTATTGCCAAGTTAAGAGAAACATCAACTTCGGATTCTCTCTCCGATGAAAAGAGCCAGGTTTTATTCGAACCCGTTATTTTCCCTGAGCCTGCCATCTCCGCCTCGGTAAAGCCAAAATCCCGCCAGGATGAAGAAAAGATCTCCGGGGCGCTGCAGAAATTGGCCTGTGAAGATCCCACATTTAAGGTGACGCATGACCCGCAGACCAAAGAGCTGATTATTTCCGGCCTGGGCGACCAGCATTTAAGCGTGATGATCGGCCGCCTGAAAAAAAGGTTCAATGTCGAAGTAGAATTAGGCACCCCCAAGGTTTCCTATAAGGAAACCATTACCAAGAGCGTCAAGGTCCAAGGTAAATTCAAGCGCCAGTCCGGCGGGCGCGGCCAATACGGCGACTGCTGGATTGAAGTAGAGCCTATGGAGAGAAGTAAGGGCTTTGAATTTATTGATAAGATTTTCGGCGGGGCGATTCCCCGTAATTTCATCCCTTCGGTAGAAAAAGGCGTAACTCAGGCATGTTTGGAAGGGGCGGTAGCGGGTTATCCGATAGTAGATATACGGGTGCGCCTGGTGGACGGTTCTTACCATGAAGTTGATTCCTCGGATATGGCCTTTCAGATTGCCGGTTCCATGGCCTTAAGAAAAGCAATCATGGCTGCGGGGCCGGTGCTCTTAGAGCCGATTATGGATGTGGAGGTGGTTATCCCCGAAGAATCTTTGGGCGGGATAACCGGAGACATCAACTCCCGGCGCGGACGGATTATGGGTATGGAGGTTAAAGGCAGGAGCCAGGTTTTAAAGGCCCAGGTCCCCTTATCCGAGATGTTCACCTACGCCAATGACCTGCGTTCGATCACCGGCGGAAGAGGCACATATACCATGCGCTATTCGCATTACGAAGAGGTTCCTCATAAGATCGCCTCGAATATTATAAATCAATACCAGGCCAGCAGGAAGCAAGAACAGGAAGAATAATTAAATAATGAAGATAGCCGTATTTGCACTTCCCGATATCCCACTCGGTAAGCACAATGTCAAGGACAGCCGCCTTGATGAGGTAGATAAAATAACTAAGGCCAAAAAAAAGACCTATGTGCAGGTAGAGCTTGTCGGCGAAGATGCGGCGCTGGAGGCGGATGCGATTTTGGTATCCAGCGATGCGCGCACAGACCTGATTCTAAAAGACCTGGAGTTTGTAGAAACGCGCCTTAGCCGCGCCGAAGGAGAACCGGAAAAAATATTACTAAACAAATTAAAATCCGTTTTAGAAAAAGAAGGATTTATTTTTCAGGCAGGGTTAGATAACGACGAGAAACAGGCATTATCGCGCTATAGCCTGTTGACTAGTAAGCCGATTGTAGTGGCGCAAAAAGAGGAGCCGGCAGAGACAGGCAATTTATTGTCGCGGGCATTGAAAGAAAGCGGCTTTATCAGTTTTTTTACTACCGGGGAGAAAGAGACGCGCGCCTGGCTCATCCGCCAGGGCTCTACTGCCTGGGAGGCCTCAGGGGCAATACATTCTGACATACAGAAAGGTTTTATCCGCGCGGAGATTATAAGTTTTGCTGATTTTATCCAGGCAGGCGGAGAAACGCAGGCCAAGCAGCAGGGAAAAATGCGCCTGGAACAAAAAGATTATCTGATGCAGGATGCGGATCTGGTTAATTTCCGTTTCAATAAATAAGTGAAGTTATCCGCCGTAGGCGGATTAAATTCGCAGACACTTCGCTATAACTTACGTCGTATTTACAATACTCCGTAAGTTATCTGCTCATTTAAGGAGGAAAGGCTAACATGGTTAAAGTAAGGCGCGCGCTCATCAGCGTATCAGATAAGGCAGGATTAGTGGATTTCGCCAGAGAACTGAATAAATTGGGGGTAGAGATTCTTTCTACCGGCGGCACAGCAAAATTGCTGCGCGAAAATAATATACCGGCAAGAGAAGTATCCGAATATACGGGTTTTCCCGAAATGCTCGATGGCAGAGTCAAGACTTTGCACCCTAAGATTCATGGCGGGCTGCTTGCTGTAAGGGATAACCCTAATCATATGCAGAGCCTCAAAGAGCATAATATCGGACTTATAGATATGGTAGTAGTCAATCTTTATCCCTTTGAAAAAACTACGCAGAAGCCGGATGTGACCATAGAAGAGGCGGTTGAAAATATCGATATCGGTGGGCCTTCGATGTTACGTTCTGCGGTCAAGAATCATAAGGCTGTGGCAGTGGTATGTAACCCAGCGCGTTACGGCCAGGTTATCGCAGAACTGAAAGAAAATAAAGGCGTTTTATCTGCGGGCCTGATGCGTGAACTAGCTATAGAAGTCTTTGCGCTCACCAGCCGCTATGATAATGCCATCTATAATTATCTGCAGAATTATTTTAAGGCCAAGGCAGATTCGGCGGGGTTCCCGCAGGCATTGAGTTTAAATTTTGAAAAGATTCAGGACCTAAGATACGGAGAAAACCCGCATCAAAAAGCAGCCTTCTATAAAGAAAAAGGCAAGATGCGCGGTTTAATTAATTTAAAGCAATTACAGGGTAAAGAATTATCTTTTAACAATATCCTGGACTTAAACAGTGCCTTAGAATTAGTTAAGGAATTCGCTAACCCTGCGGCGGTGGTTGTGAAACATAATAATCCCTGCGGCGTAGCAGAGGATAAGGCGCTGGATAAGGCATATCTTGCTGCCCATAAGTGCGACCCGCTTTCTGCCTTCGGAGGTATCGTAGCATTAAATAGAAAGCTCGACCTTAAGACTGCCCGGGATATCCTTAAGAGCGGGTTCCTGGAATGTGTCATTGCCCCGGGATTTGATGAGGGGGTAGCAGAGTTATTCAAGGATAAGAAGAACCTGCGCTTGTTAGAACTGAATGATATCGGGCCTATCAATGAACCGGAGTTGAAACGCGTAAGCGGCGGGCTCCTGCTTCAAGATAAAGATTTAGCGACCCTGGATATGAATATTCTTAAAGTGGTCACCAAGAAAAAACCTACCCGGAAGCAATTAGAGAGCCTTGTTTTCGGATGGAAAGTGGCCAAGCATGTTAAATCTAACGCCATTATTCTAACCCAGGGGACAAAGACAGTGGGTATGGGAGCGGGCCAGATGTCGCGCGTGGACTCGGTAAAAATAGCCAAGATCAAATCCGGAAAATTAAGCAGGAATTCCTGCCTTTCTTCAGACGCGTTCTTTCCTAAGGCGGATGCGGTCATAGAAGCAGCTAAGGCAGGCGTAAAGGCCATAATCCAGCCCGGTGGCTCAATCAGCGACGAGGAGATAATTAAAGCCTGCGATAAATATAAAGTCGCTATGGTCACTACCGGCATCAGGCACTTCAAACATTAGGTCTTAGGTTTTGGGTGTTAGGTTTTAGGTTGTACCTAACACCTATTACCAAATACCTATTACCTAATAAATGACCTACCCCCAAACCATCCAATACCTGGAATCTTTTGTCGATTACGAGAAGATCTCCGCTTATCCTTATAAGGAATCTTTGAGATTAGAGCGGGTTAAAGATTTCTTAACCCTAATTGGTAATCCACAGGATAGTTTAAAATGCATACATATAGCAGGCACCAAAGGTAAAGGTTCGGCCTGCGCATTCATTGCTTATATATTAAGGCAGGCCGGATACCGGGTAGGCTTATACACCTCTCCGCATTTATCGGACTTTAGAGAAAGAATACGCATTTTAGAGTGTCAAAGTGTCAAAGTGTCAAAGTGTCAAGGCACAGAAGACTTTGAGGGGATGATTTCTCAAGAGGATTTAACTTTACTTACAGAAAGATTAAAACCCGCGATTCAAAATTACAATAAACGCTGTGAATATGGCCCGCTTTCTTTCTTTGAAGTTTACACTTCTTTAGCCTTTGTTTATTTCAAAGAGAAAAGCGTTGATTTTACGGTCTTAGAGACCGGCCTGGGCGGCAGGTTGGACGCTACTAATGTCGTCAATCCTTTGGTGGCAGCTATCACTCCCATAAGTTATGAGCATACGCAAAAGCTCGGCAATACCTTAAAAGAGATTGCGGCGGAGAAAGCGGGAATCATAAAGGTGTCAAGGTGTCAAGGTGTCAAGGTGTCAAGGTCTGTAGTAATAAGTGCGCCGCAGGAAGACGAGGCCCTTGGCGTCATAAGAAATAGATGCAAAACATTAGGAGCAAGATTACTTGAAGTCGGGAAAGATATTTTAGTTACCGCTTACAGCTTACCGCTTACAGCTTACCGCTTTAAAGTCAAAGGCATATCTGGCGAGTACGCAAATTTAAAAATAAGGCTTTTAGGTAAACACCAACTAATCAATGCGGCTGTGGCTGTAGGCGTAATTGAGGCATTAAGGGTTTATAATATTGATGTGGGCATGGATGCGATAAGAGGCGGCCTTTATAATACTCTCTGGCCGGGCAGGTGCGAGGTTATTTCTCCAGACCCTTTAATAGTTTTAGACGGCGCGCAGAATATCGCCTCCACGCAGGCCTTAAAAAAAACAGTCAAAGAGAATTTTCAATATAAGAGATTAATCCTTGTTTTAGGCATTTCCAGCGATAAGGATATAAAAGGAATCTGCAGCGAACTTTATGAACTGGCAGATGAGATTATTTTAACCAAGGCTGATAACCCGCGCGCCAGTGAACCTGAGGTTTTGGCCCAATATTTTCCCGGCAAAAAAATCCATATGACTGATGGTGTGAAAGAGGCAAAGGCATTAGCCAGGAGGCTTAGCCAAAAAGAGGATTTGATCTTAGTTTGCGGTTCATTATTCGTAGTAGGTGATTTTAGAAATGATAGAATACGACCTTAACGATACTATAGCCGCAATTGCCACATCTACCGGAGAATCGGGCATCGGTATAGTGCGTATAAGCGGCAAAGAGGCGCTGGCTATAGCGGATAGGATTTTTGTTTCCAAGGATAAGAAAGCCCCTTCAACGTTTAAAACTTATACTACGCATTACGGTTGGATCATTAGGGGCGCGAAAATTATCGACGAGGTAATTTTGACCGTAATGCGTTCACCCAGAAGTTATACCAAAGAAGATATCGTTGAGATAAACTGCCACGGCGGCATCGTGGCATTGCGCGCAGTTTTGGATTTGGTTTTAGAGCAAGGTTGCCGCATAGCCTGCCCCGGAGAATTTACCAAACGCGCATTTTTAAACGGCAGGATTGATTTGGCGCAGGCCGAGGCGGTCCTGGATATTATTCGTTCCAAAACAGAGAGCGCCCTAAGAATAGGGACAGGGCAACTGAAAGGAAACTTATCCGCTGAAGTAGATAATTTAAGAGAATCTCTCTTAGATATACTTTCGCAGATAGAGGCAAACATTGACTTTCCCGACGAAGAAACCGGGGCCGTTGATTTAGGAAATATTGCGCAGAAGTTAAGAGCGGTAAAGAGAATGCTGAAAACTGTTTTAGAAACTTCATGGCAGGGTAGGGTATTACGCGAAGGCATAAATGCGGTAATCTGCGGCAAGCCCAACGTAGGCAAGTCTTCGCTTTTAAATGCCCTCTTGAAACAGGAGCGCGCCATAGTTACGCCCATAGCCGGCACAACGCGGGATACCATCGAAGAAATCATTGATATCAGAGGCATCCCGGTTAAGATTGTGGATACCGCCGGAATTATTGAACCGAAAGACCTTATAGAAAGAAAAGCCATACAACGCTCAAAAAAATATATTGCTTCGGCAGATTTAGTCATCCTTTTATTCGATGGCAGCAAAAGAATCGCCCGTGAGGATATAGCCCTGATGGAGAAGCTGAAAAAGAAACCCGCCATCGCTATTATAAATAAGATAGATTTAAAACAAAAGATTGAAAGAGCCCGGATTTTAAAAAGATTTCCGGGCGCGATCAGCATATCCGCAAAAAAAGGTAAAAATATTACCCTTATTGAATCTGCTATTGCCGGTTTAGTTTATAACGGCAAAGTAGCGCAACCGGAATCGGTATTAATCAGTAACTTAAGGCACATTGAGGCCTTAAGGAGAACGGAGAAACTTGTTGCAGAGGCAGCGGATTCGTTGGATAATAAATTATCTTTAGAATTTATTGCCCAGGATATCAAGGAGGCGTTGGGATATTTAGACGTCATATTAGGCAGGAGATTTTCGGAAGACCTGCTGGATAGGATTTTCAGCCAGTTTTGCATCGGTAAGTAAGCGGAGGCGCAATGGATAAGAAAAAAATCGCAAATGCGGTCAAGAATATATTAGAGGCAATCGGCGAGGACCCGAAGAGGAAAGATTTACAGGATACCCCGCAACGCGTCGCAGAAATGTACGAAGAGATATTCTCAGGGATGCGGCAGGATCCCCAAAGAGAGTTAGAAGTTATTTTGGACCAGAAACACGAAGAGATAATTTTATTAAAAGGGATACCTTTATATAGCGTTTGTGAACACCATCTGCTTCCTTTTTTAGGCAAAGCGCACATTGCTTATATTCCCAAGGGCGGGCGCGTTACGGGTTTGAGTAAATTAGCCCGCGTGGTCGATATTTTAGCAAAACGCCCCCAGGTTCAGGAACGGCTGACTACCCAAATCGCCGAAATTATTATGTCAAAGTTAAAACCGCAAGGGTGCATGGTCGTTATTGAAGCAGAGCATATGTGTATGTCTATGCGCGGTGTGAAAAAGCCGGGGACCTTGACGGTTACTTCTGCGGTAAGGGGGGTGTTTAAAGAAAACGAAAAGACCCGCGCCGAGACCCTGGCCTTAATTAAGTCATAAACTAAATTATGCTCTCGGAACAGAAGATCAGGGCTTTTTTATTTTATCTAAGCGTAGCTATTTTTTTTCTGGGGCTGCCCTTTATCCTCTCTTTTGCCCTGGGTTATAAATTTAACCCGCATACCCTGAAGTTTACCAAGACGGGCTTAATTGTCCTAAAGACCCAGCCCCCGGGAGCAAGTATTTACTTAAACAAAAAATTACTGGGGGCGAGGACCCCCGCTACCATCACTGAACTTTTACCCGGCAGATATCATATTGACTTAGAGCTAGAGAGGCATTATCCCTGGTTCAATGAGGTTGATGTGGGGGCAGCTACGGTAACGCGCTTAGAAAAAGTGATACTCTTTCCTTTAAGGCCCAACGTCAAGCAGGTAAATAAAGACAGGCTTACCTCTTTCTGGATAGATGATGAAAGGGAGATAATCTATTTCATTAACGCAGAAGAGGAAGGCATCTATAAATCAGACTCAGAGGGCGGGCATTTGGAAAAAATTACTGATTTTATAGTCATCTCTCCGGTTCCCTTTAAATGGAAGGTCTCTCCTGACAGGGAAAAGCTTTTATATTTTAATGCCCGGCAAATCGGCATAGCCTACTTAGAGCCGCAGAATAAAATAACGCAGAAAGCACCTTTTATATTAAATTATGAAAATGGCAGGATAGCGGACGTATTCTGGCATTCCGACAGTTATCATCTGGTCTTAATCAGCAATATAAGCGTGGAGGCGTTGGAAGCCCAGCCTCAGGCAGTATCGGTCAAATTAGTAAATTTAAACAAAAAAGATACCTCCTGTTTTTATGACGGCCATAGCGATACGCTTTATTTTCTGGATAGCCAAACAGCGGCAGACGGCAATATCTACGATAATCTCTATAAATTGGAATTAAACGCCAGGGCCGTTCCTTTAGAGGATTTGATAAAAGTAAATTCCGATGAGTAAAAATCTGAAAATTAAAAGATATCTTGAAATCATTCCGGGGAGTATCTCCTGGGGGATACTTATTTCTATGGTTGCGCTCTCCATATGGCAGCCTATCTTTTGCGCGGTCCTGATTATTATTTTTGATTTCTACTGGATTATCCGCACTGCTTATCTGACTACGCTTTTGTTTATGGCCTATAAAAAATTATCGCAAGAGAAAAACAGGGACTGGTTGACAGACTGCCAGAAGTTAAGCGCGCATAAGGACTGGCAGGCCATTTACCATCTGGTTATCTTCCCGGTGTATAAAGAGGGCTTGGATATCTTGAGGCCATCTCTTGAGGCCATCAGGGAATGCCGCTATCCCAAGGAAAAAATAATCCTGGTAGTTGCTTTTGAAGAGCGCTATGCGCCTTCCAGGGAACATGCCCAGGCCCTCGAGGCAGAATTTAAATCCTTATTTTTTGGTTATTTATCCACCTTTCATCCTGACGGCCTCCCCGGGGAGACCCGCACCAAGGGTGCTAACGCTACCTGGGCAGCTAAAAAGGCCAGGGAATTTCTGGCCGGGCATCTCATTCCTTTTGAAAACGTCGTTGTTTCCTGCTTTGATGCGGATACCTGCGTGGAAAGGCAATATTTCGGATGCCTTACCTATCATTTTTTGACTTCTCCCAAGCCGCATCAGGCCAGTTACCAGCCCATTCCGGTTTACAACAATAATATCTGGCATGCCCCCTCTTTTGCCCGTTTAGTAGAGATAAGCGCGTCCTTCTGCCAGATGATTGAGAGTATGCGCCTGGAGAAATTTGTTACTTTTTCCAGCCACAGCATGAGTTTTAAGTCCTTGATAGCCATAGATTACTGGCCGGTAAATATGGTCTCCGATGATTCTGTGGTCTATTGGAAGGCCTTCCTTTTTTATAATGGAGATTACCGCGTTGTGCCGTTATACATCACTGTTTCTATGGACGTGGCTTATTCCAGCAACTTCTTTAAGACTATCCTTATCCAATACAGGCAGAAGAGGAGATGGGCCTGGGGCGTAGAGAACTTTCCTTTTTTAGTCAGCGAATTCTTAAATAAAAAAGATATACCCTTGGTAAAGAAGATAAGGCGGTCGTTTCACCTTCTGGAGAGCCACATTACCTGGGCGGTATGGGCAATTATTATGATGCTCATCACGCCGCTACCTATCTTTTTAGGAGGCGCTTTCTTTAATCAGATGCCCATAGGTTATAATCTGCCGCGGATTACCGGGCTATTGCTCAACTTTACTTTGGGGACCAGCTTGATTTGGATTCTCTTAAGCCGCACGATCCTGCCTAAGAGGCCCGCCGGCGTCAAATGGATTAAAAATATAGTGATGGTTGTGGAATGGGTCATTGTTCCCTTTATCGTTTTGATCCTGGGGTCTGCCCCTGCCTTAGATGCGCAGACACGTTTAATGCTGGGAAAATATATGGAGTTTTCCCATACCGAAAAGAAACGCAAATAATAAAAGCAGTTTCAAAGTGTCAAGGTATCAAAGTTTTTTGACACTCTGATACATTGATACTTTGACACAACATATCTAAATGGGAGGGTGAAGATGAGAAAGATAATATTTTTTATCTGTTTATTTAGTTTTATTTTTTCAACTGGTCTTGCATTAGCCCAGACGAACCTTAGTAACATAGCAATAGATGACTATGCCGCCACAGGTGAGAACGAAGGCAGGTTTACATTGTTGATGATGAAAGGCCGTTCTACCCAGAATACGAGCATCCCGGGTTTGATATTAGATAGTTTCCAGGGGATAGTCTGGGTCTGTGAGGACCTGGAGAATGCCAGGCCCATCTGGCTTAAGACAGACCTGGCCCGGAATAAGGATGCCTTATCCCACAAAAGATATGTAGCCAGGATATTGGAATGGCAGGAGGGGAATTTCAAGGTGCCGGCAATTATCATAGATACCGAAGAGGGGAATATCTGGACTTGTGCTAATGTGGCGGGAGACGGCGACACTTGGACGCAGACAGATTTTAAAAACGCGACACAACAAGAGATACGTGGTACGCAGATAAAATACTAAAAACTTTATCGGATGGAATGAAGGCCGTAATCGCAAGGATACAAAATAATTATTTATTCTGGATACTCCTTTGGGCGGGGGCAATACTGATTTTTGCTTATGCCTGGGTGCCGGGTGGGCTGGATGTGGATTCCTGTAATTATGCGGCAGTGGCGAAGGAGATTTTGCGTACGCATAAATGGTTGGGGCTGTATGACCCTGTCTACCAGGGAGTCTTTTATTATCATTTCCCGCTGTGTATCTGGGCTACTGCGTTTTTCTTTAAGTTCCTCGGGGTCTCCACCTTTAGCGCCAAGTTATTTTCCATGCTCAGCGCTATAGCGCTGGTAGGGGCAATATTTTATTTTGGCAAGTTGCTGAAAAATCATTGGGTAGGATTTTTCGCGGGCTTCAGTTTTCTTTTTACTAATCATATCGTACGCCTTTCCCGGCAGTGCCGGATGGATTTGCCGGTGAGTTTATTTATTACCCTGGCTATCTTAAGTTTTGTCTTGGCGCAGAAACGTTCCCGCGCCTATTATCTTATTTTTGGTTTATTTACCTCTTTAGCCATATTTGCTAAGGATGTCATGGGGTTAGCGCCTTTAGTGGTTGTCTTTATATATTTAGTTGTTACCTCACGCTGGAAAGAATTCTTTCAACCTTTATTTATTTGCGGATTAGTCGTAGCCATATTGCCTGTTATGGCCTGGATTTGGCTTGATGAGAATACCTTATTTAATCCCTGGTTAAATTGGAATTTCTTGCACCTTTTAAAATCCCCGGCATTCAATGTACCCTGGTATTATTATATAAAGGCAATAGCGAGCAAATATTTTTATTTGCTCCCCTTAGCGCTTTACGGCGGGTACCTGGCAATTAAAGAGGCGCGCCGGGATAAAAGAGGCGAATTTTATCTCTTGATTATCTGGGCGGTTATCTTCCCGCTGGCATTCTCCTTCGGCAGGCAGAAGCTGCATTATTTTATTCTGTCGATGTATCCGGCCACTTCATTATTAGTGGGTATGGCCTGCGAGAGGATTTTTAAGGAACCGCTGAAACTTAAAATAGCGCAGGGTTGCAAATATATTTTAATCATCGCTACTATCGTGATGCTCTGTTTTCCATTGAATATCCGCAGCAAGCGTTTTGCGGAGATTATTCGCCTCAGCCCTATTATAGATGAGACCTTAAAACAGCTGCCCGAATATGAATTTATCGCCTATAAACAGGATATGGCCTCTCTTTTATTTTATTCGCAGGAACTATCCCGCGTCAAATATATAGAGGATAAGGTAAAAATGGAAGATGAATTGGGGAATAACCTTTTGATAAAGCCGAGAGTCTGTTATATGAGCGAAGAGGATTTCTTAGGGTTGAATCCGTCCGTAAAACAAAAATGGCAGATTCTCTTAAAATATAAAGATAGGATAGTCATTGTAAGCCCGCAGGCCGCAGGAGTAACAGTCATCCTGCCTTAAGGTTCTGTATTGGTAAGGAGATTCTTTTGAAGAGGTCTTTAATTTCTAATATCCTGCTTTCTTTGGTTTCTGTTTTCTTTGTCTTATTTTGCGCTGAAATTATCATGCGTTTTACCTGGGAGATGGGCGGGTGGGTGAAACGCCCGATTTACAGGAAAAGCAGCAATCCCTACCTGCGTTATGAACTCATCCCTGGGGCTAAATCCGGCGGCATATCCATAAATTCCGACGGCTTTCGCGGCCGGGAATATTCTATAGCCAAGCCGGATGGCACCCTCCGTATAATTATGCTGGGCGATTCCGAAACCTTTTCCTTTATGCTTCCCGAAGATGATAGCTTACCCAAACAATTAGAAAATTTACTTAATAAAAAATTTCATTTCCTGCGTTATGAAGTCCTTAATTTCGGAGTAGAAGGATACAGCACTTTTCAGGAATTGGAGATGTTTAAAACCAAGGGCATAAAATACAACCCTGACTTGGTTATCCTGAACTATGTCTTAAATGACCCTGAACCGGGAGAATATTATTTTAATAAAACCTTCCTGATGCGCCATAGCGCGCTGGTGCGTTATTTTACTTATCGATTCAAAAAGGCACTCATAATAAGGGAGAGGAAGAGATTAAATATCCGCACTGAGGTGGATAATTATTACTATTACCACCAGCCGAAATATTTCATTCCTCTTAAAAACGCAATACTTGAGATGGCTGATATGGTTCAGCAGAATGGCCAGAAACTTGTGATAGTGATTTTTCCCACATCCAGTATCGCAGTAAAGGATTTTAAAGAAAATTACCCCTATTGGCCATTGCATAAACTGGTAAAAAGCATAGGCTCCGGTAACATCATATTTATTGACCTCATTGACGAATTTAACCGTTTAGGCATGACTCCCCAGTCCGTTTCCATAAATTATGCCTATGATGAGAGCCACAAGAACGCCCGTGCCTTAGGGGTATCGGCCCAATATATCTATGAGGCTTTGAGAGCCCGGGGGCTTATCCCCGAAAACGATAAAGCCCTTTATTAATCTTCACCAGCCCTTATCCAGACTCCTGTACTGTATTGCCTCTGAAATATGGTCTGTTTTTATATTCTCGCTTCCTCCCAAATCCGCAATTGTCCTTGAGACCTTCAATATCTTATTATATGCCCTGGCGCTAAAATTCAGTTCAGTCATAGCCATTTTTAGCAGTTCACTCTCCTCTTTTCCTAAGACACAGAATTTTCTGACTTGTCTATGGCTCATTCGGGCATTAGACATAATACTCTTGTCTTTTAGCCCTTCGGCGGAAAATCTTTCCCGTTGTATTGCCCGCGCTTTTTCTACCCGGGCCTTAATTGTTTGCGATGGCTCGGCATCTCTTACATCAGTCAGCTCTTTATATTTTACGGCGGGGATTTCAATATGAATGTCAATCCTGTCCAAGAGAGGCCCGGAAATCTTGCCCATATAACTGGCTATTTGTGTTGTTGAGCAGCGGCAGGCCTTTTGAGGGTGAGTATAATATCCGCACGGACAGGGGTTCATCGCGCAGACTAACATAAAAGAAGCGGGGAAGGTAAAAGATTTCATCATGCGGGATACGCGTATGGACCCTTCTTCCAAAGGTTGCCGCAGCGCCTCTAAAGCATTACGGTGGAATTCAGGTAGTTCATCCAAAAATAATACGCCCTGATGCGCCAGGCTTATCTCGCCCGGTTGCGGCAGAGAACCGCCGCCTACCAATGCCACATCGGAGATAGTATGGTGCGGGCTGCGGAAAGGCCGCCTGGCGATAATACCGTCTTTAACCGGCAGGGTTCCCGTTACTGAATGAATTTTAGTGACCTCTAAGGCTTCCTCAAGGGTCAGTTCAGGCAGGATAGTAGGGATTCTTTTAGCTAACATAGTTTTCCCGCTGCCCGGCGGTCCGATAAAAAGCACATTGTGAGCGCCTGCTACCGCCACTTCCAAAGCCCTCTTTGCCAGATATTGGCCTTTGACCTCCGAAAAATCTATTTCGTAATCGGCGTTTTCTTGAAATAATTGCGCTACATCCAATTCAAAGGTTTTAATCATCTCTGGATTATTTAGAAATTCCACGCTTTCTTTCAATGTTTTTACCGGCCAGACAGAGATACCCGAGACTATAGCTGCTTCTTTGGCGTTCTGGCAGGAAACAATAAGATTTTTGGTATCATCGGATTTAGCTATAGCTATACTAACAGGCAGAATGCCCTTTGCCGGCCTCAGAGAGCCATCTAAAGAGAGCTCCCCCAGGATATAATAATCCTTTAGCCTTGTGCTGTTTAATTGTCCCGTAGCAGAGAGTATGCCTAAGGCTATAGCCAGGTCAAAACAGGTGCCTTCTTTTTTGATATCTGAAGGCGCCAGGCTTATGGTAATGCGTTCTGCGGGCCAGCTGAAACCCGAATTTTTAATTGCGGATTTCACCCTTTCCTTGCTTTCCCGGATAGCTGTATCCGCAAGGCCTACCAGCGTAATTACCGGCAGGCCCCTTGATACATCCACCTCTATTTCAATAGGATACGCCTCTATGCCTAAAAGGCCGAAACTAAAAACTTTTGCTAACATCGCCACACCTCCTTAAATGAGCACATAACTTACGGATCCGCCGCAGGCGGATAAGTTCGCCCGCCTCTGGCGGACTCACTTATAATAGACGCAAAGAAAGGATAAATCTAACGCCGGAATTGTTAACCCCGCCCTTTCTGTTAAGAGGGGCGTGCTATCAAGTAAGAAAGAGCGGAAGTTAAGAAAAAACCTGTAATCGCAATACAATAATGTCCGCTTTTAGCAAAGCAAAAATGTCCTGTTCCAAAGTTGCTATAATGATCCTTTCCAAAGGAGGATCATATGGCAGGAAAGGACATTATAATGGCTACGCAG
>JAQUOD010000014.1 GCA_028717245.1 Candidatus Omnitrophota bacterium | reverse complement strand
CGTTTCAACCGTAGGGATTAGTGAGGAAGCAATACGAAGATACGTGACAATGCAGGGGAAGGAAGACGCAGGACAAACGAAGTTTGGCTTTTAAAAGAACCCCGCCTGTAAAGGCGGGGGTATCTATTGCGCTCTCGAACTTCACCGCTGAATTTTATATAGGTTCATAGACAGGTATCTTTAGCGGGTGGCTTGGGTGTTTTCGAACAGCATCTTGAAGATGCGAGCGGCCAGGTTCACCCGCTACCATAGATATCGGTGAGAGCGAGCAGCTTCACCGAAGCGAGAAATTCCTCGGTGGGGAATTTCGAGCGGTGCTGGGAGAAAATACCCAAGACAGGACCCGCTAATAGCGTTACCATGTTTGTGAACTCTACAGGGAGAGGTTATTCTTTAATTGACCCCTTGAGTTTCTGGTGTATAATATGGTTTTATTCAGAGGGTGAGGCAGGTTTGGTTTTAAGAAATGGTTAAAGAAAATATCCTAAAAATAAAAGAACACATTTCTTTGGCTTGCGCGAAAATTAAGCAGGACCCCGGTAAGATAACGATAGTAGCCGTCAGTAAAGACAGGACTATCGGGCAAATAAAAGAGGCGATTGAGGCAGGTGTCACTGATATCGGCGAGAACAGGGTTCAAGAAGCACTATCTAAATATAACGAGCTTACAGCTTACGACTTACAGCTTACGACTACAAAATGGCATATGGTGGGCCACTTGCAGACGAATAAAGCCAAGGATGCAGTAAAAATTTTCGACCTGATTCAATCCGTAGACAGCTTACGCCTGGCGCAAGCCATTGATAAAGAAGCAGCTAAATTAGGTAAAATTCAGGATATCCTGCTAGAGATAAAGACTTCTCCCGAAGAGAGTAAAACCGGTTTAAAAGCCGAAGAGGCGATTGAAGTTATAGAAGATATCGCCAGGATGAAAAACATAAATATCAAAGGCCTGATGACCATCGCCCCGCTTGCAGACAATCCAGAAAAAACTCGGCCATATTTTCGAATGTTACGAGAATTGCGCGATAAGGTCAATGCACTAACGACCAGCGACAAGCGACTAACGACTTTATCCATGGGCATGACTGATGATTTTGAAATTGCTATTGAAGAAGGCTCCAATATGGTGAGGTTAGGCAGGGCGATATTTGAGGGATAGATGAAGAAAGCGATAGGTATAATTGGATTTGGTAACATGGGATCTGCTATTGGTGGCGGGCTAAAAGAGAGATATAAAGTTTCTGTTTTCGATAAGGATAAAAACAAAACGCGAAATCTTACGGGCATAAAATTAGCAAAGAATATTAAAGATTTAGTGACTAGAGTTGATGTTGTGATATTAGCTGTAAAACCGCAGGATTTTGATAGTATTTTAAGTGAAATTAAAGATTACGTTCAAGATAAGCTAGTTATTTCTATAGCCGCAGGCAGAACTACATCATATATTCAGAAATCATTAGGGGATGTTAGGGTCGTTAGGGTAATGCCAAATATAGAAATAATGATAGGCAGGGGCATAGTTTTCGTATGTAAAGGAAAGTTTGCTACGAAGAAAGACGCTCATTTTGTACGCAGCTTGTTCAATTATATGGGCAGAACAATAGTAATAAGTGAGGATAAGATTGACGCTGCTACTGCTATTTCTGGCAGTCGCCTTGCGTATTATTGTGCAGAAATTGAGAAGAAAAAGATTGATTTTCACAATATTCCTAAAAAAATAGAACATATATTTGAGAGTGAGTTAGAGAAAGCAGCTAAGAGTTTAGGTTTCAATGATATGGTTGCCAGAACTATGAGCATAGGCACTGGGCCCAGTTGCCAAATTTTCTTTGAAAATAAGAAAATAACTCCTGGAGAACTAAGAGAAAAGATTACTTCCAAGAAAGGAACTACCGAGGCGGCATTAAAAGAGTTTCGGAAAAGCGGTTCATGGATAAAAGCAGTCAAAGCAGCACTGAAACGGGCAAGAGAATTATCAAGGGGGTAAAATGGGCAGAATCGGGATTATCGGCGGAAGCGGATTATATAAGATAGGGGGCATCAAGGACGTGAAAGAGGTTTCTGTTACTACCCCTTTTGGCAAGCCTTCGGGGAAATTTATTTTAGGCAGGCTTGAGGGCAAAGAGGTGGTGTTTGTGCCGCGCCATGATGTAGGCCACCGTATACCGCCCAGCCACATAAATTACCGGGCGAATATTTTTGGGATGAAGAAACTGGGAGTAGAGCGTATTATTTCCGTTGCTGCCTGCGGCAGCCTTAAGGAAGAATTAAGGCCCATGGATTTCGTAGCGATAGACCAGTTTGTGGACAGGACCAATTATGCCCGCGATACGAGTTTTTTTACCAAAGGTATAGTGGCCCACATTGAGTTTTCGCATCCGGTTTGCGAAGAATTACGCAGCCTTTTATACAATACCGGTAAAAGTTTAAATTTAAGGATACATAACGGCGGCACTTATATAAATATGGAAGGGCCGGCATTTTCTACCTTAGCAGAGTCTAATCTTTACCGGAGCTGGGGCATGGATGTAATCGGTATGACCAATTTTTCCGAGGCCAAACTCTGCCGGGAGGCAGAGATATGTTATACTACTTTAGCCTCGGTTACGGATTATGACTGCTGGCATCCGCAGCATGCAAGCGTAACTATAGACATGGTCATCCAGAATTTACACAAGAACGTGGAGAATGCCAAGCGTTTACTTTCAGCGGTGATTAAGGTTTTAGGGCCAGAGAGGAAATGCCGCTGTAAAGACGCGCTTAAATATGCAATCCTTACCGACAAAAAGTTTATACCCGTTAAGATAAAAAAGGACCTGGATATTATAATCGGAAAGTATTTGTAGCTATAAGCCTTAAGCTTAAAGCTTATAGCTTAAAACTTACAGCTGAATAAAAATGGACTATAAAAATACCTTAAATCTGCCCCAGACTAAATTTCCCATGAAGGCAGACCTGCCTAAAAGAGAACCGCTTCTTTTAAAAGAATGGCAGGATAAGGATATTTACCGGCTTATCCGTAAGAAATCAGCGGGCAGTAAAAAGTATATCCTCCACGACGGCCCTCCTTACGCCAACGGAGATATCCATATCGGCCATGCCTTGAATAAAACCTTAAAGGATATAATCGTAAAATATAAGACTATGCAGGGGCTTGACTCTGCATATGTGCCGGGATGGGATTGCCATGGCCTGCCTGTGGAGCATCAGCTTTTCAAGGAATTAAAGATTTCTAAATCCCAAATCCCGCAGCTGGAATTCCGTAAAAAGGCCTATGATTATGCCCTGCGTTATGTGGCCATACAAAAGGAAGAATTCAAGCGCTTGGGGGTATTCGGCGAATGGGAGAATCCTTATTTGACACTAACTGCTGATTATGAAGAAGCAATAGTTAAGTCCCTGGCCGTATTATTGGAGAAGGGTTATATCTACCGCGGCTTAAAGCCGGTAAACTGGTGTTTTAAATGCGAGACAGCGCTTGCCGAGGCAGAGGTTGAATACGAAGACCATACTTCTCCTTCGATATATGTTAAATTTAAAATAGACAGTTCGTTAGCCAGTTATCCTGTTAGTCTGTTAGCCAGTTCCAACGGGCAAACGGGCAAACGGGCAAACGGGCAAACGGATGCCTATTTAGTCATCTGGACGACCACACCCTGGACCCTGATTGCCAATGTGGCGGTAGCAGTGCATCCGGATTTTACCTACGCATATCTTAAAACCGAAAAAGGTAACCTGATTATCGCAAAAGATTTATTGGAAGATGTCTTATCTAAGGCCGGGATAGAAAAATATGAAATAATCCGCGAGGTTAGCGGCAGGCAGTTAGAAGGGTTAATTTACGCGCGTCCATTCGGCTTAAAGAAAGGCAGGGTGGTGTTGGCGGATTATGTCTTTAAAGAAGAAGGCAGCGGCCTGGTGCATACTGCGCCCGGCCACGGCAGCGACGATTATCTGACAGGCATAAAATATAAATTAGATATTATTATGCCGGTGGATGCTAAGGGGAAGTTTGATGCCACAGCCGCCGATTTTTCCGGTATAAATGTCTATGACGCAAATCCGCTCATTATGGAGAAACTGCGGCAATTGGGGGTATTACTCTACTCGGATAAAATCCGGCATTCCTATCCGCACTGCTGGCGCTGTAAGAATCCGATAATCTTTCGGGCTACAAAACAGTGGTTTTTAAATATTGACCATGCGGATTTAAGGGAGAAGTTACTTTCCGCAATAAAAGAAGATATCGAATGGGTGCCTGAGAGCGGCAGGGAGCGCATTTCGGCGATGGTAGAGTCAAGGCCGGATTGGTGTTTATCGCGCCAGAGATACTGGGGCGTTCCTATCCCGGCATTGATATGCGATGAATGCCACGAAGAAATTCTTAATCCCCAGGTAATCAGGAAGCTCGCGGAATTTATCGTCCGCGAAGGTTCGGACGCGTGGTTTAGCCGGCGCGCGGAGGATTTTCTGGTACCGGGATTTAAATGTAAATGCGGAAACGATAAGTTCTCCAAAGGCTCTGATATCCTGGATGTTTGGTTTGATTCCGGAGTCAGCCACCAGGCAGTATTAAAGAAGAGGGAGGATCTGGAATTTCCCTGCGCTTTATACCTTGAAGGCTCTGACCAGCACCGCGGATGGTTTCAATCTTCGCTCATACCTTCGGTGTGCATGGAAGGCAAGCCCCCTTTTAAGGCCGTGCTCACGCACGGTTTCGTGGTTGACGGAGAAGGCAGGAAGATGTCCAAGTCGCTGGGCAATGTTGTTTCACCCCAGGATATCATTAAGGACTACGGGGCAGATATTTTGCGGCTATGGGTTGCATCTAGCGATTATAACGAGGATATCCGTATTTCTAAAGAGATACTAATCAGGCTTGCAGAAGCTTATCGTAAAATCAGGAATACTGCCCGGTTTATCTTAAGCAATCTCTATGATTTTAATCCCGGCGCAGATAGGGTAGATTGGGTCGATTTAAAGAGGATAGACAAATATATATTGATTAAAATGAGGCGCCAGTTATTGCCATTGTTAAAGGAGAGTTTTAATGCCTTTGAATTTCATAAGGCCTATAAACTAATTTATAATTTTTGCAATGAGGATTTATCCATGTATTATCTGGATATGGTAAAGGGCAGGCTCTATACATATGCTGCGAAATCCAAAGAAAGAAGAGCTGCCCAAACCACCATATACGAGGCATTGAATTTATTAGTCAGGGCCATGGCGCCGATTCTGGTATTTACTGCAGAGGAAATCTGGCAGCATATGCCTAAAGAAGCAAAAGACAGTTCAGTCCTGAGTGTTCATCTTTTAGATTTGTCCGTTATTAAGCATGCAGAATGGCCAACAACGGCAGCGGATAATATGGATTATACTAACTTAGAAAAAACGATTCTTCCGTTGATTCCTGATGTAGCGAAGGTCCTTGAGGAAAAGCGCGGGGCAGGCTTAATCGGCAGTTCCTTTGATGCGCAAATAAAACTATTGACAAATGACCCGGAACGTTATAAATTCTTAGCAAGCTGCAAAGACGATCTTTGCGAGATTTTTAAGGTTTCGCAGGTCGAAATTGGCCTGGATAAAAATTTACCTGCTTCTGCCGGGGCGCGGATAGAAGTCGCTAAGGCAGAAGGGGAAAAATGTGTCCGTTGCTGGAATTATTCTTTATCGGTGGGTAGTGACAAAAGCCACCACTTGATATGCCAGAGGTGTCTTAAGGCGATCGGAGGGACTTAAATTGAGGACTAAATTCACCAAGAAAGAACTGGAATATTTTAAAGACCTGATCTTAAAGATAAAAGATAAAAGCCTTGATGAAATAAAACACATTTCGGAAGATACCCTGAAAAAATCCCAAAAGGATGCCGCAGGGGATATCTCCGGTTATACCTACCACATGGCTGATGTCGCCTCCGATACATACGACAGGGAATTCTCGCTGGGCTTAGCCTCAAACGAAAGGGAGGCATTGTATGAGTTAGACGATGCCCTCAAGAGAATAGAAGAAGGCAGATTCGGCATATGCGAAGAATGCAAAACTCCTGTCACTAAAATCAGGTTAAAAGCCGTTCCTTACGCGCGCCTCTGCCTGAAGTGCCAGGAAAAAAGAGAAAAGAAATAAAAACCTTCCATTCTTGATGATTTTCGTCATCAGCCTCTCCATTCTTTTCTTAGACCAGTTCTCCAAAATAATTGTCAGTAAAAATTTATCATTGAACCAATCCGTGCCCCTGATAAGAGGCGTATTCCACCTTACGCTTATCCATAACCGCGGGGCGGCCTTTGGCATGTTGAGAAATCAGGCGCAGCTATTTATATTGACTACTGTTTTAGCTATAATTTTTATCCTGATAACCCTTAAAAAGAACAAAGGCAAGAAGCGCCCCATTTATAATATATCTTTAAGCTGTATTTTAGGCGGCGCCCTGGGTAATTTTATCGACCGGTTAACTTCGGGATATGTTATCGATTTTCTAGATTTTCGTATCTGGCCGGTATTTAATGTAGCCGATAGCGCGATAACTGTCGGGGCGATATTACTGGGGTGGGCCCTTTTAAAAACAAAAAATTGAGAAGGTGTCAATGTGTCAAGGTATTAAAGAAGAAACCCTGACACTTTGATACTATGATACTTTGACACTAAAACTATGCACCCTATAATCTGTAAAATCGGGCCCTTAAGCATCTATTCCTACGGCCTGATGCTGGTGTTGGCTCTTCTTACGGGTTCATCCTTAGCCAGCCTGCGGGCTAAAAAAGAAGGTATCGACCCCGATATAATTTTCAATTTTTCCTTTATTGTTTTTATCTGGGGGATTATCGGCGCGCGCCTATTCTATATAATCGAGAATGCCGGCTATTATTTAAAAAATCCTTTGGAAATAATTATGCTGCAGCGAGGAGGCCTATCGTGGTTCGGCGGATTGATACTTAGTATATTTTGCGCGGCCCTTTATTTAAAAAAGAAAAGATTAGCGGCGTATAAGGTCCTTGATTGCATTGTTCCCTTCGTAGCCCTGGGCCAGGCAATAGGCAGGATCGGTTGCCTACTCAACGGCTGTTGTTTCGGTAAAATATCCAAATTCGGCATCTATTTTAAAGAGTACGATTCAATACTTATCCCTACGCAGATTTATTCTGCGTTCATCCTGGTTTTAATTTTTATTACCTTAAGGTTCCTGCAGGATAAGCCGCATAAAGAAGGCAAGATATTTTTTAGTTATCTATTACTATATTCGACCAAGAGATTTTTTATAGAATTCTGGCGCGCTGACAATGAAATCATTTTTTTAGGCTTGACCTTATTCCAACTTATAAGTATTGGGGTGTTTTGCCTAGCCGTTTGGAAACTTCTTTTAATTAAGAGAGTCAAAAAATAACTATAAAGGAAGTATCAAGGTGTCAATGTATCAAAGTATCAACGAAAGAACCTTGACACTTTGATACTATGATACTTTGACACTGCAACTAATATGCAGGAATATACCTTAAGCGTATCAGACATGGATGCGGGTAAGCGCTTGGATTTATTCCTGGCAGATTTTTTCAAAAAGGAAAATCTAGGCGTTTCCCGTACCTTTATACAAAAAGCGATTGCAGAAGGAGGGGTCGCCATAAAGGGTGCGCCTTTAGTAAAGCCGCATCTTAAAGTCAAAAGCGGCGATGAAATAAGAATTGTTGTTGAAAACAGGCAGCATGCCGATTTAAAGGCAGAAGAAATACCTTTGGATGTTGTCTATGAAGACGATGACCTGGCAGTGATAAATAAATTGCCCGGCCTGGTAGTGCATCCTGCGCCGGGAAATTATGAACATACGCTGGTTAACGCGCTGCTGCACCGTTTTAAAAAATTATCAGATATTAATCCAGAGAGGCCTGGTATAGTACACAGGCTGGATAAGGATACATCGGGTCTTTTGGTCATCGCTAAAAATAATACCTCCCATCTTGACCTCGCCCGTCAGTTTGCCAAGCATAGTATTAAACGTAAATATATCGCCCTAGTCAGGGGTAGAATGGAATTCGACGAGAACGTCATTGAATTACCTATCGGCAGGCACCCGCATAAAAGAAAAAATATGTCGGTTGGTTTCGGTAAAAATACCAAATACGCCAAGACATATTACCGGACCTTAAAACGTAAACAGGATTTTAGCCTTCTGGAATTAGAGCCTTTTACGGGCAGGACCCATCAGTTAAGGGTGCACCTGGCTTTCCTGGGCCATCCTGTTTTGGGCGATGCCAAATATGGTAACGATAACGAATTCAGCCGCTTAGCATTGCATGCCCGCTATATCGGTTTCATGCATCCGCGTATGGGTAAGTTTATGGAATTCTCCTGCGACGTACCCCCGGAATTCACCAGATTCATAAACAAGTGAATTCGCCAAAGGTTTGCGGCATATATACTTATTTAAAATAAAACTTGATTTTTATGCGTAGGATGATATAATCAAACCATAGAAAAGGCGATTAAATTGCCTCAAAAAAAGTATTCTGAGAAATATTATTAGGAGGAGGGCGGATGGCAGAGAAAATTAAATCACCCATAGTAATATTTATTGTCTTAATAATGGTTTCTCTTTCTTTGGCAGGGACAGGTTTTTATCTTCTCCAGAAGGAAAAGGCAAAGACTACCAGCCTCCAGCAGCAATTGGATGAGCTGACTATGAAGCAGCGTATTACGGAGACAAAACTGGAGGAGCATAAGAAGGCAATTTCTCAATTGGAAGTCAAACTGAAAACATCCCAGGCCAAAATTGATACTTTGACTGTGGATTTGGATAAAGAAACAGCTGAAAAACAAAAGGCATTAAGTGAAGTAGATAAGTTAAAAGCTGACTTAGAGAAACAGCAGGGATTGCGTTCAGATTTAGAGACGAAACTCACTCAAACACAAAAGGATGTAGAAAAAACTAAAACACAATTAAAGGATTTGGAGGATAGAAAGGCGCAGCTAGAGACGAAGATAAAAGATTTGGAAACGCAGACCCAGAAAACAAAAGCCCAGCAACAGCAGGGCGTAGAGTTAGGGACGATTGTCGTTGGCCCTGAGGGCAGCCCCGCCGAAGCATCCGCCGTAGCGCAGAAACCAAAACTAGAAGGTAAGGTATTGGTAGTAAATAAAGAATATAATTTTGTGGTGATAAATTTAGGTAGTAAAGACGGCGTTAACGTTGAAGATGTATTTTCTATTTATCATGACAATAACTACATAGGCGATGTTAAAGTGGGCAAGACCCACGATGCCATGTCCGCAGCAGATTTCCTCTCCAGCGCTACCAAAGACCAGGTCAGCGAAGGGGACAGGGTGGTGCAAAAGACTAAATGAAATTTTTTTTAGTCAAGCCGGCCTTGCGTCTTAGAGGTAAAATCGTTCTCTTAGGCGATAAATCCATAGCCTGCCGTTCTATAATCATCAGCGCGATAAGTAATGGCAAAACCGTTATTAAGAATTTTCCTGCCAATAAAGATTGCCTTTATGCCTTGAGGGCCTTGCGGAAATTAGGCGTAAGGATTAAAGAAGACGCAAAAGATAAAAACGCCGGGAGAGTTACCGTATTCGGCAAAGGGCTTGAGGGTTTAAAAAAACCCAAGGGGCCTATTTTTATAGGCGATTCCGGCACTACCTTACGGCTTACTTTAGGTATTCTGGCCGGGCAGAACTTCAGCGTTACCCTTACTGCCGGCAGAGGGCTTTCGCAAAGGCCGATGCTGCGCGTTAGCGCGCCGTTAAGGATGATGGGCGCAGAGATCTCCGCTCGCCGTATACCCAACACCCAACACCCAACACCCAACACCAAATTTGAAGAATATCCACCCATAAGAATCAAGGGAGGCGATATTCAACCCATTACCTATAAGATGCCGCTGGCTTCTGCGCAGGTTAAGTCAGCAATATTACTTGCCGGACTTTATGCTAAAGGCGTAACCAGGGTTATTGAAAACGTAAAGACGCGCGATCATACAGAACGTATGCTTCGTTTATTTAGAGCCGGAATAAAAGTCAAACAGAATACTATAGTTATAAAAGAGAGGAGAGAGTTAGTTTCTCCGGCTGAGATCTTTATTCCGGGGGATATTTCTTCGGCAAGTTTTTTTATAGTTTCAGCCGCGCTAGTGCCGGGCTCTGAAGTTTTAATTAAGAACGTCGGCCTCAATCCTACGCGTACGGGTGTAATTAAGGTTTTAAAAAGAATGGGCGCGAAGATTCAGGTGCCAGGTGCCAGGTGCCAGGTGCCAGGATTTGAACCAATGGGTAATCTGATAGTTAAAAGCAGCCAATTAAAAGGTACAATTGTAAAAGAAAAAGAGATACCTTCCTTGATAGATGAGTTGCCTATTCTCATGGTCGCTGCCTGTTATGCACGGGGCAAGACGGTATTTGAGGGAGTCGGCGAACTACGCGTGAAAGAGACAGACCGTATAAGATCCATGTCCGCTAATTTAATAAAGATGGGGGCGCGGATAAGGGTTATAAAAAAAGACAAGTCTGAGGATCTCATCGTCTACGGGGTTAGAGAGCTCAAAGGGGCTTCTGTAAAGAGCTACGCCGACCACCGCACTGCCATGAGTATGGTTGTCGCCGCCTTGAGGGCACGGGGCGTAACCAGAATAGATGATGTAGCCTGCATAAATAAGTCTTTCCCTAATTTCTTGACTCTCCTAAAGGCCCTCCTGCACTAAAATTATTATTTGAATCTGTTGCTTTTCTCGCTTGCGAGGTAGCGGGTCCTGCCGAGGCATATTTTTCGCTGCACCGTTTGCTCGCCCCAGCGTGGCTCGCTGCACTTCGGTGAAAATTCTCGCTCTTGGAATGTACCTATAACGAGGCAAACCTTGCCCGCTCGAATTTTCAAGATGCTGCTCAAAACATGCCTCGTCACCCGCTAAACCCTAACCTTCGTTAGATCCCCAGATGCATTTATAACGGATGACTTGGCTTGATTCACGCAGCATGTAGTTTGTGTGAGTGGCCAGGTTCACCCGCTAGCAAGAGAAATCGGTGAGAGCGAGCACAAACTCCAAGCGAGAAATTCCTCGGTGGGGAATTTCGAGCGGTGCTGCGGGAAGCAAGACAAGGCAGCCGGTAAATAAATAAGTAAATTTTTATTTGACATAGGGTTTAATCTCTGTTAAAATCCCTTCTACTAAAGATATAAGCCTGCTTTACCGGCAGGCAGGGAGAATGAATATGGGAAAACTGAAGGAAAGAGCGTCAAAATTGTTCAATTTTATACTAGGCTTATTTTCTAATGATATGGGTATTGATTTGGGGACAGCTACGACCCTGGTTTATGTCAAAGGCGAGGGAGTTGTGCTTTGTGAGCCTTCGGTAGTAGCTATCGAAAAGGGCACTTCCCATGTCCTGGCAGTAGGCGAAGAAGCCAAGCGTATGCTTGGCCGCACGCCCGGTAATATCGTAGCCATCAGGCCCATGAAAGACGGGGCGATTATTGATTTTGAAATAACCGAAGCGATGTTGAGGTATTTCATAAAGAAAGTGCACCACCGCCGCGTTTTGGTCAGGCCCAGGATTGTTATTGCTATTCCTTCCGGGATTACGGAAGTAGAGAGGCGCGCGGTTAAGGATTCCGCAGAGCGCGCCGGCGCAAGAGAAGTTTTCTTAATTGAAGAGCCTATTGCCGCGGCAATAGGCGTAGGCCTGCCCATCCAGGAACCCGTAGGCAATATGATTATAGACATCGGCGGCGGCACCACCGAGATTGCGGTAATTTCTTTGGCAGGCGTTGTCTTTTCCAAATCCCTGCCTATAGGCGGGGATGAAATGGATGAGGCGGTCATCGAATATTTAAAAAAGACTTATAATCTCATGGTCGGCGAACGTACGGCCGAAGATATAAAAATAAAAATCGGCTCTGCTTATCCCCTCGAGCAGGAGTTGAGCCAGGAAGTAAAAGGCCGTGACCTGATTACCGGACTGCCTAAGGCAGTAACCGTAACTTCCGAAGAGATAAGAGAAGCGTTACAAGAGCCTTTGCGCGCCATAGTAGAAGTAGCTAAGATATCCTTAGAGAGGACGCCTCCGGAACTGGCTGCAGATTTAATTGAGCATGGTATTGTCATGGCAGGCGGCGGATCCCTCTTAAGGGGTATGGATAAAATCATTTCCGAAGAAACCGGCCTGCCCGTGCATATCGCCGATGACCCCTTAACTGCCGTGGCCGTGGGTACGGGCAAGGTTTTAGATGAGATACGTTATCTGAAAAAAGTAACTGTGCCCATCAAGTCCGAAATGCATTCTTAAGCCCTTAAAGTAAGATGTGTTGAAATTTAAAAAGAAGAGCCTAATCTATTTCGCAGTTGGTATTTTCCTCCTGATATTACTCTCCAGCTTAAGTCCCGCAGTAAGAAATCCTGTATCCGCCGTTTTAAAATTTCCTTTAGGGCTGTTAACTTTGATTAAACGCGAAATCGGCGGGATTATCTTTTACCACCGTAACCTTATCCAAAACGAAAGGTTGGAAAAAGAAGCGGGCTTTTTGAGGCAAAGGCTCAATACGGCGAAAGAAATTTATCTAGAAAATAAGAGGCTTAAGGGCCTGCTTTATTTTAAACAAAAGTCAGCATATAAAATGACTGCTGTCAGGGTTATCGGCCGTTCGGCGGATAACTGGTCGTCGGTTGTAGTGATTGATAAGGGCGGCTTTAACGGAATAAAACGCGGGTTTGTGGCAATTACCCCTTCGGGTTTATCCGGCCGGGTCATTGAGGCTGCGGATTATACAAGCAGGGTGCGCCTGATTAATGACCCTAATTTCGCAGTTTCGGCTATCGTGCAACGCAGCCGCCAGGAGGGCCTGGTTTGCGGTACTCTGGGGCGCTCTCTGATTATGAAATACCTGCCGAAGGATTGCGATATCAGAGCCGGCGATGTGGTCGTAACTTCCGGCCTGACCGAGGCTTATCCCAAGGGCTTACTTATCGGTAGCGTAGTGAATATAGGCGAGGAATTTTCCGGTTTAAGCCGTTACGCCATGATCAAACCGGCAGTCGGCCTCTCTGACATAGAAGAATTGTTGATCATCATACAATGAACCCCGCCTTTCTTAAGAGGGTTGGGGCATAAAATTAGAAGGGAAGGGCGGGGTGAAAAATTGGATCTTTTTGGGCATTATTATTATTTGCGCCCTGTTACAGGCTACGGCCCTGAATTCCGTCAGTATATTCGGCGTAAAGCCGGACCTTTTATTTATCGGTGTTTTCTACGCCAGTATTTTTTTTGGCGTTGCCTGGGCCGTATCCTTAAGTATCTTCGCCGGTTTTCTAAAAGATATGCTTTGCGTGAATACCTTCGGCGTCAATACGCTTTTGTTTCCCTTATTCTGCCTTATCCTGATTAAGTTATCCAGAGAAATATCCCTGGATAATAACTTTATCCGTATGCTGTCTTTATTCATCCTCGTTCTTATCAACGATATAATCGCCAGGGTAATCTTTCTCTTCTGGGGAAATTTCATCTCTTGGGGTATTTTTCTACGGACTACATTCCTCGAAGCATTATATACCGCAGTTGTTTTACCCTTGGTATTTAAGGCCATCAGGCGCGCTCTATAGTTCGTAAGGTATACAGGTTTATTATGAGGATCAATCTTATCAAGCCGTTCGTCATAATTATTTTTTTATTCCTGGTGCTGGGTATTTTTAATCTTGAAATTATACAAGGGGCAAGATACAGGCGGTTGAGCAATAAAAATTGCATCAGGCTCATACCTCAGCAGGGCAGCCGCGGCAGGATCCTCGACCGCCACGGCGAAGTTATTGTAGATAACCGTCTTTCTTACGACGCTATGGTTTCTTCCTATGCAAATGGTTCGGTTGATAAGACATTATCCAGCGCCGCCGGCATCCTGGATACGAATTTTAAAGATTTAAAAGACGCCTTCCGCAGGCAATACGCTGCTCCATTTATGCCGACTACTATCGCTAAAAATATAGAGGCCAAGAAGGCGATTGCCCTTGAAGAGTTAAATCAGGACCTGGATAATATCATTATCCGGCCCTATCCTTTGAGGCATTATCCTTACGCCAGGCTTGCCTGTCATGTTATAGGTTATCTGAATGAAATTGACCGCTGGCGCCTGACGAGGCTGGTGGATTACGGGTATAAGACCAAGGATATTGTCGGTTTCGGAGGCGTAGAAGAAAAATATGATTATTACCTGCGCCAGGAAGAAGGCGGGCTATCGGTGGAAGTAGACCATCGCGGCAGATTAGTGAGCGTATTAGGTTTTCGGCCGCCTGCTAACGGAAAAGATATACAGTTGACCATAGATTTAAAGATACAGAAGATAACCGAAGAGGCATTAAGGGGGAGAAACGGCAGCGTTATTCTTATGGATCCTGACAGCGGCGAAATCCTGGCTATGGCCAGTAATCCAAATTTCAGCCCTGCGGCGTTTATTAATAAGACAGACGCGTCCTTCCGTAATTTTCTGAATAATCCTGATGCTCCCCTGATAAACCGCGCTATCAGCGGGGTCTATCCTGCGGGTTCGGTATTTAAAGTAGTAGTGGCAGCTTCTGCCCTTGAGGCAGGCAAAGTTAATTCCGCGACCAGTTTTTATTGCCCGGGGAGCACGCGCGTCGGCGGACAGGAATTCGCCTGCTGGAGCACGCACCATCAGCAGAATCTGACGGAAGCGATAGCAAATTCCTGTAACGTCTTTTTCTATAAGACAGGCTTGCTTGTGGGGGCGCAGGGCATATATGACTATGCGGTAAAATTTGGTTTTTCCCATCCTACAGGCATTGATTTACCTTATGAAGCATCGGGCTTTGTGCCTTCGCCTTTACTGAGGAAAATCCAGAGGTTTAAGAAATGGTTTGAAGGCGATACGGCAAATTTCGCTATCGGACAGGGCGAGCTTTTAGTTACGCCGCTTCAGGTAGCACGGATGATGGCAGTATTGGCCAATAAGGGTGCTCTGGTGACCCCTTATATAGCCAGAAGTGTTGATGGTAAAGATATCTCGGGCTCCAGGAAGAAGACTATAAAGGTAGATATTAAGGAGGGCACCATAAGTTATATCAGGCAAGGTTTAAGGAGCGTTGTTGTTGACTCAAGCGGCACAGCCAATATATTATCAAGTTTACCTGTTTCTGTTGCCGGTAAGACCGGTACCGCCCAGGTCTCCCGCGGCCAGGCGCACGGTTGGTTTGCCGGTTTCTTCCCTTTTAAAAATCCGCGGTTCGTCATCTGCGTATTTTTAGAGCACGGTGGGTCAGGCCACGCTGCAGTGGTGGTGACAAAGCAGATAATAGAGAATATGGCTACCGAAGGGCTAATTGATTCTTCCGGATAAAAATAGGGGGCAGCATTTTGCGTAACATCAGTCTCTTTATATTAATAATCGCTCTTTTAATTGCTTGTATTGGGGTTTTCTCTATCTACAGCAGCACCTATCAGAAAGAAGGGGATTTCTGGCAATTCCTGTATAAACGCCAGATTTTTTGGGTTATTCTAGGCCTGGTTATTTTTTCACTCGCCTCTAATTTTAATTATCGCCGCCTTTGGGATATGACCCATTTTCTGTATGCGGCGGCGCTTTTTTTATTGCTCCTGGTATTTATTCTGGGGATTGTGCGTTTAGGCGCGCAGAGGTGGTTAAAGTTAATCTGGTTCAGTATCCAGCCTTCAGAGATAACCAAGCTGGTGATTGTGATACTCTTGGCTAAATACTTTAGCACCAAATCCGTGGACGATATCTCTTTAGGGGTAAACAGGCTTAGGATATGGCGCGCCTTTATTTTACCTTTTTTATTTGTCGTCATTCCCATAGGCATGATTATCGAACAACCGGATTTAGGCAGCGCGGCAATGATATTTATTATCTTTATCACCATGCTTTATCTGGCGGGGGTCAGATTGAGATATATCCTCATATTTTTACTGCTGATTATATTGTGCCTGCCGATACTCTGGCATTTTTTAAGGGATTATCAGAAAGACAGGCTGCTCGTATTCTTAAATCCCAATATAGACCCTTTAGGCGCAGGCTACACCGTTATCCAGTCTAAAATCGCCATCGGCTCAGGGGGATTCTTCGGTAGGGGCTGGCTTTCGGGGACGCAGAGCCAGCTGCATTTTCTCCCGGAGTCGCATACGGATTTTATTTTCGCTACCTTTGCCGAAGAGTGGGGGTTCTTAGGGTGCAGCATATTGTTATTTTTATATTATCTTTTGATTAAGCAGGGTATTATTATCGCCCATAAGACAGGCGATAATTTCGGCAGGCTATTAGCTTCAGGGATTTCTTTCATGCTGGCCATCCAGGTTTTCATCAATTGTGCCATGAATCTGGGCCTGGCGCCGGTAGTAGGGATACCGCTGCCTTTAATGAGTTATGGCGGTTCATCGATACTAGTGACCTTTTTATCTTTGGGGATACTGGTGAATATTAATAAAACTAGGGCGGTATTTTAGCTATAAGTTTTAAGCTTTAAGCTTTAAGCTTTAAGCTTAAGGCTTACAGCTTACAGCTTAGAGCTGAATAAGAATGAGAGACGATATCCTTTTAAACGTACACAAGCCCGGCCGTTACATCGGGCACGAATGGAACCTCCCCGAGAAAGATTTTGATAAGAGCAATATCAAATTTGCCCTCTGCTTTCCGGACTTATATGAGGTAGGGATGAGTAACTTGGGCATCAGGATTATCTACGGGATATTGAATAATATCCCTGATGTGGCATGCGAAAGATTTTTTTCCTGCGGCCCGGATATAAAAAATAATTTACGCGATAAGAATATGGGGATATGCTCTCTAGAGTCTGAAAAAGGGCTTAAAGAATTTGATCTTATTGGTTTCTCATTGGGGCATGAATTGGGCTATACCAATGCCCTGGATATTTTGGATATGGGCGTAATCCCCTTAAAGGCATCCTTACGCGACCATACCTATCCTTTGGTTATTGCAGGAGGGCCCTGCGCGTTAAACCCGGAACCGCTGCATGCGTTTTTTGATTTATTTGTTTTCGGAGAAGCGGAAGAGGCTATCGTGGAGATAGTAGATTTATACCGCAGGCTTAAAGGCCGGTTTAGAAGAGCCGAGATAAGTAAAGAGGACTTGTTGATTGAGTTTGCGCAGATTGAAGGGGTCTATGCGCCGTCTTTATACGAAGTAACATATGCCCCAGAAGGGCAAATAGAAGAATTCAGGCCTAGGAATTCCGCAGTGCCTGCAAAGGTCAAAAAACGCTTTATAAAAAATCTGGATAGCGCTTATTTCCCTGAAAGCTGGTTAGTGCCTTATATCCAGATAATCCATGACCGCATTACCTTGGAAATAATGCGCGGCTGTCCTAATACCTGCCGTTTCTGCCAGGCGAGGTACCAGTATTTTCCTTTCAGGCAAAGAAGTATAGAGAATATCTTAGAGCTGGCTTCAGGCACGTATAAGCGCAGTGGTTACGAGGAGATATCTCTCTGCGGCCTCTCAATCAGCGACTTTACAGGCGTAGAAGAACTCTTAAAGCGCTTAATCGGTTTATTCAAAGAGAGGGCGGTAAGCATCTCTTTGCCTTCGATAAAACCAAAGAGTATGTTTGGCGATATGCTTTCCCTGATAGCTACCATTAAAAAGACAGGCCTTACCTTTGCCCCGGAGGCAGCTACGGAGAGGATGCGGGGTGTGCTGAATAAAAGTTTTGATACCTCTGATTTCTTCAGGGCCATCGAGCAGGCGTATCTTTGCGGTTATCAAAATATAAAACTCTACTTTATGATTGGCCTGCCCTTTGAAAGAGAGGAAGACTTAGACGGTATTGTCGATTTCGCAATACGCGTCTCACAACTGCGCAGGCAAGTCACTAAAAGAGGCCCGGCGCAGGTCAACGTTAGTATCAATACCCTGATCCCTAAGCCGCATACGCCCTTTCAGTGGTTCGCGATGGAATCCTTAGAGGGGATGAAATATAAACAGGATTACCTGAAAAAGAAAATTAAAAAATACCTCACCTGCTCAGGCAGGCAGAAAAGGATAAAACTGAGTTTACGTAACCCTGATATGACTTTTTTGGAAGGCGTACTCTCCCGGGGTGACAGGAGATTGAGCGAGGTTATCCTGACAGCCTTTGCCAAAGGCGCCAGATTCGACGCCTGGGATGACCATTTTTCTTTTGAGAAATGGCAGGAGGCATTCCGGGAGAATCGGATAGACCCGGATTTTTATTTACAGGAGAAATCGAAGGAGGAATCCCTGCCCTGGGATTTTCTGGATATCGGCGTAAATAAGGAGGACCTGATTAAGGAAGCAGATAAAGTTATTGCCATAAAATAAGACAGGCTGTATAATGAAATAAACGGAGGGACTACCTAATATGATGCACAGCTGCCGCATTTTATTGATTAATAATGACGATGCTATCTCCAGATATTTAAGGGAAGAGCTCACCATTAACGCCGGGCATTTGGTTTCTATTACCAACAATAGCCAGGCCGGCATAGATGCCTTTAAGCGTAATGGCTATGACGTGGCCATAATCAAATTCGGCATGGCTGATGATATGGATGGTTTCAGCCTGATTAAAGAGCTGAAGAAAATAGACCCCAATGCCATTATTATCGCATTAGTCGAAGAAGCCAACCCCCACTTGATAAAAGATATATATGATTTAGGGGGTTATGATTTTATCAGCCAGCCTATAAATTTAGAAAAATTATTCTTCCTGATTAAAAAAGGCATGGATTTAAGGTCATTGGTGCTGGCGCAGCACAGGTTATCCGACGGCCTGCAGGAGCATAATAAATCTTTACAGAAACAGAATACGCTCTTAGCTAGAAGGATCGAGGAGTCCACAAAAAACTTGACCCGGCTTTACGAAGACCTGCGTCAGACCTATATGCGTACCATTAAAGTATTAGCCCAGGCTATCGACGCCCGGGACCATTATACCCATAGCCATTCCGAGAATGTGGCTAAATATGCCGTGGCCATAGCAGAAGAGATGCGCCTTTCCGCCAATGAGGTCGCTTTAATCAGGGATGCCTGTGAACTGCACGATTTGGGTAAAATCGGGGTTGAGGATAATATCTTAAGTAAACCCTCTGCCCTTACCCCCCAGGAATGGGAGCAGATAAAGCGCCATCCTCAGATGGGTGCGCAGATTTTAGAGCCGCTGACTTTCCTGGATGGGGTGATAGATTTAGTTAAGCAGCATCACGAGCACTATGACGGCAAGGGTTATCCTGAGGGCCGTATGGGCGATGATATCCTATTGGGCGCGCGCATAATCCACGTGGCGGATGCCTATGAGGCCATGCGTTCAGCCCGTTCTTACAGGAAAGTCCCGTTGACCAAAGAAGAAGCCGTCGCTGAAATAAAAAAGCACAACGGCACGCAGTTTGACCCAAAGGTAGTAGATGCCTTTTTAAAGATAGTAGATAAATTATAGGGCTTTTAGCGGGGGCGTAATTAATAAAGGGCCGATAATTGCTTTAAATATATATACTTTCGCTCTTATTAAAAATAAAAAAAATACTTGACAAGAAGGATATTGTTTGTTATATTTGTAACGCTCTGATGAAAATCAAAAGCAGCGTTGACAAATTTGGATAGTTGTTTTTAACCGAACATAAGGCGCTAAAAAGAAGTTTAGATTTTAAAGCGTCCCGGTATGTATCGGGACGCTTTTTTTGTTTTCCGGCTCTTGTAAGTCGGAAAACAACCCGCCTCCGCCACAAGACTTGGCGGATGCGCCAATATTTATGGCGCAAATCTTTGTGGCGGGTAATTATATCGCTCTTTCTAAATTAGGATAGCCAAGCGTGAGTAAGAAAAAAAAGAATAAGAGCCTTTATACAAACTTTTCTAGATTTTTCGGAGAGTTTGATCCTGGCTCAGAGTGAACGCTGGCGGCGTGGATTAGGCATGCAAGTCGAGCGATCCCGCCTTTCATTCAAGCAGAATACCGTTTGGATGAAGGGCGGGATAGCGGCAGACTGGTGAGGAACGCGTGAGTAATCTACCTCCAAGTCGGGGATAGCCTTGCGAAAGCGAGGGTAAGACCCGATGTGTTTATGATGGCATAAGCTGTTATAAGTAAAAGTGGCCCGCAAGGGCTGTTGCTTGGAGATGAACTCGCGTCCTATCAGCTAGTTGGTAGGGTAATGGCCTACCAAGGCTTTTGACGGGTAGCTGGCCTGAGAGGGTGGTCAGCCACACGGGGACTGAGACACTGCCCCGACTCCTACGGGAGGCTGCAGTCGAGGATCTTTAGCAATGGGCGCAAGCCTGACTATGCGACGCCGCGTGAGGGATGAAGGTTTTCGGATCGTAAACCTCTTTCGATGGGAAAGAATGTCTTTTATCAGAATATGGTAGAGGATTGACGGTACCCAGAGAAGAAGCCACGGCCAACTCCGTGCCAGCAGCCGCGGTAATACGGGGGTGGCGAGCGTTACTCGGATTCATTGGGTGTAAAGGGCAGGTAGGCGGCTATGTAAGTTGGGGGTGAAATCCTGCGGCTCAACCGCAGAACTGCCTTCAGGACTGCATAGCTTGAGACTAGAAGAGGAGAGCGGAATTCCCGGTGTAAGGGTGAAATCTGTAGATATCGGGAGGAACACCAGTGGCGAAAGCGGCTCTCTGGTCTAGCTCTGACGCTGATCTGCGAAAGCTAGGGGAGCAAACAGGATTAGATACCCTGGTAGTCCTAGCCGTAAACGATGAGCACTAGGTGTTGGGGGTAACCCTTCAGCGCCGTAAGATAACTCGTTAAGTGCTCCACCTGGGGACTACGACCGCAAGGTTAAAACTCAAAGGAATTGACGGGGGCCCGCACAAGCGGTGGAACATGTGGTTCAATTCGACGCTACGCGAAGAACCTCACCAGGGCTTGACATGCAGGAAGTAGGAAGCGGAAACGCAGACAACCTGTCAAGTCAGGAGCCTGCACAGGTGTTGCATGGCTGTCGTCAGCTCGTGTCGTGAGATGTTGGGTTAAGTCCCGCAACGAGCGCAACCATTATCCTTAGTTGCGACTTTCGAAACCGCAAGGTCTAGAGAAGCACTCTAGGGAGACTGCTCGGGATAACCGAGAGGAAGGTGGTGATGACGTCAAGTCAGTACGGCCTTTATGCCCTGGGCTACACACGTGTTACAATGCCCACTCCAAAGCGTTGCCAAACCGCGAGGTGGAGCTAATCGCAAAAAAGTGGGCTCAGTTCAGATTGGAGTCTGCAACTCGACTCCATGAAGTCGGAATCGCTAGTAATGGCGGATCAGCTACGCCGCCGTGAATACGTTCCCGGGCCTTGTACACACCGCCCGTCAAGCGATGGGAG
>JAQUOD010000013.1 GCA_028717245.1 Candidatus Omnitrophota bacterium | reverse complement strand
TACTTTAAGAACGAACGCAGCCTTAACCTTTGGATATTTGGCCTTATTAAACACATAAACCTAAGGCCGATTCAACAACCTAAGAGGATGCTTCAATACGAAAGTGCGAAATAATCCTTGCACTACTTATTATGAATAAAACTTGACAAGCTTAAAATAATATGTTATATTTTTTATAACACAGGCACAGGGTTTGTGCTAAAAGAAAAGGGACAAAGGCGTTCGTAAGAACGCCCTTTTTTTATACCTTTTTCTTTCGACGTAAGAAGAACGGATAATGACGTCCTTTTTAGCAGAGATCGCTAATTAGGGCGTTTTTTTCGCCACAAAACGTGGCGAATCCGCCATGGATTATGGCGGAATTCTTAGGACGAAGGCGTTCTTTAATGTCCAGTTTTGGGCTTTTTAGAGAATGCCTTTTTTGTTTTTATAGCCTGCCTATTAAATATGCATAAGCAGGCAAATCCTATGCAGAATATACCTTACGAAGAACAGATAAGCGCTTTAACCAAAATAAGCAAAGCCATCGCTTCTGATGTTTATTTGGAAGATATCCTCCGTCTCATAGTTACCGTAACCGCCGAGATGATGGGTTCAAATATTTGTTCACTGATGCTTCTTGATGATAAGAAGAATGAGCTCCTGATCCGGGCAACGCAAAGCATCAGCGAAGAATATAATAAGAAGCCTCCCTTGAAAGTAGGAGAGGGCGTTGCCGGCAAGGTAGTAAAAGAAAATAAGCCCATAGCGATCAAAGACGTTACTAAGGAAAAGGAGTATAAACACAAAGATATAGCCAGGAAAGAGGGCCTCTGTTCGCTTTTATGCATCCCTTTGGCAGTCAAGGGTAAGGTTATAGGAGTGATTAATTGTTATACTGCAAAGCCGCATGATTTTAGCGAAACAGAGATTAATATTTTAACCTCCGTAGCCAGCCAGGCAGCGGTAGCCATTGAAAATGCGCAGTTGTTGGTAAAAAGCAAGGTAATCCAGGAAGAACTGGAAACACGTAAGAGAATAGAACGCGCTAAAGGGATACTGATGAGTGAAGACGGCCTTACGGAGGAAGAAGCATACCTGAAAATCAGGAAGTACAGCATGGATAGCCGTAAGACCATGCGCGAAGTTGCGGAAGCAATTATTTTGGCATCTGACATGAAAAAGGTAACAGAAATAAAAAAGACGCATGCTCATTAGGCCAAGACTCTTTGGCTTCGGCGTTGCGAAGCTAAAGATATGAGCAAACAAAAAAAGGAGGAAGGTTGCGATGAATTTACAAAGGCCGAACGCAAATGATGCGACCGGGACGTTTAACCGGTCAAAAAATGTGGTACCGGGTTCTGGTATCTGTTCTCGTTGTATTGACGGGTGCAAAGGTAATTGTGAGGTTTTCAAAGCTTCATTCAGGAGCCGCGAGGTGATTTATCCCGGGGCTTTTGGCGAGATTACTGCCGGTGCAGATAAAAATTATCCGGTAGATTATTCACATTTGAATATCCAAGGATATGCCTTAGGCGCAAAAGGCCTACCCGGTGAGATTGAAGGTAACCCGGATAATACAAAATTTCCTGATGTGAATACAGAAACCGAATACGGATGGAATTCCAAAGTAAAAATGAAGGTTCCTATTTTTACCGGGGCCCTGGGTTCGACAGAAATCGCCCGGAAAAACTGGGAACATTTTGCAGTGGGCGCTGCCATATCAGGCATTACCCTTATTTGCGGGGAGAATGTCTGCGGTATAGACCCGGGCCTTGAACTTGATAGCAAAGGAAAAATTAAGAATTCACCGGATATGGACCGGCGTATAGAGATTTACAAAAAATTCTATGAGGGTTATGGCGAGATATTGGTGCAGATGAACGTAGAGGATACGCGTTTAGGGGTAGCCGAATATGTCAGGAAAAAGCATAATCTTGAGGCCATAGAGTTGAAATGGGGCCAAGGGGCCAAGTGTATCGGCGGAGAGATAAAAGTAAAAAGTTTAGAAAGGGCGCTTGAGTTGAAGAGGCGCGGTTATATAGTGACCCCGGATCCTTCTTTGGAAGCAATCCAGAAGGCCTTCAAAGACGGTGCCATAAAAGAGTTTGAACGTCACTCCCGCTTGGGCTTTGTTTCAGAAGAAGCATTTTTAGCCGAGGTTAAACGCCTGAGAGGGCTCGGGTTTAAGCGTATTACTTTAAAAACCGGGGCCTATTCTATGCGCGAACTGGCGATGGCGATTAGATACTGCGCCATGGCTGAAATTGACCTTTTAACCATAGACGGCGCTGCCGGCGGCACAGGGATGAGCCCTTGGAGGATGATGGAAGAATGGGGGATCCCTACCTTTTATCTGGAGGCCCTTACCTATGAGTTTTGCCAGAAATTGACCAAAAAAGGTATACGCGTCCCGGATATAGCCATTGCCGGAGGTTTCTCTACTGAAGACCATATTTTTAAGGTAATCGCAATGGGCGCGCCATACGTTAAGGCAGTATGTATGGGCAGGGCATTAATGATTCCCGGCATGGTGGGTAAGAATATCGCTCAGTGGATAAAAGACGGGAATCTTCCGGTTACAGTATCCGAATTTGGGAAGACAGAAAAAGAGATCTTTGTTTGCTATGAAGAATTAGCTGATAGATACGGCAAAGATATGAAAAATATTCCCCTTGGCGCTGTGGGTATCTATTCTTTTGTGCAGAAGATAAGGGTAGGCCTTCAGCAGTTGATGGCAGGCAGCAGGAATTTCAGGTTAAGCACAATCTCCCGCGATGACCTGATGTCTTTGACTGAAGAGGCGGCAAAAGTTTGCGGTATACCTTATGTTATGGATGCCTATCGTAAAGAGGCTGAGGCGATCCTCGATGGCAGAGATACTATAAGGCGCGAAAATAACTTTAATCACCGGAAAATACGGGTAGCAGCGGGGAGGTAACTATGGGTAAGAAAGGGTTATGCGAAACGTGCCTGAGCGATACAAAATGTATTTTCCAGGCCAAGTTTCCCGTCTTACAATGCGAAGAATTCAGCGATTATCAGCCGAAAGCAAAAGGAAACAATAGTAACACGGCAAAGCGTAACAAACAGCGGGAAACCAGTTGTATTAATATAGAGACAACGGAGTCTTTTGATTAAATGCGACCAATCTTCAATTTTGACATATCGGTCGCATTTACCCTGAGCGAAAGCGAAGGGTAATCCTTCGGGCTTCGCCCTCAGGATAAATGAAACCAAAACTAATAGGTTAAAATTCATATTTGGTTTCATTTAGATTCTAAGAAAATAATTTGTTTTTGGCGGACTAAGGCGTCCTTTATCCGATGTGGGAGCAAAGGGCGCCTTTTTATTTGTACCAAAGTTATGCTTTCATTTAAAACAGAGGTTAAGGATGTATTTTTTAGAGCTTATCCAGAGAATATCGCCGAAATTAAAAGGGATAACCCATAAGCTTAATGGGCGTTTTACATTTTTTAATGAAGATGATTTATACCAGGAAGCATTGGTGCATCTTTGGTTAGGCTATAAAGAGGGCAAGCTATCCGGCAATACCGATAGTTATATCCTGCAGGGTTGCTATTTTTACCTCAAGAATTATATCCGTAAGACGCAGGATAAAGCCCCTTTAGTCAGTATCCACGCCTTGGTAAATGAAGAAGATGCCCTGGAGTTAGGGGAAACTCTATGTTTAGAAGACCCGGAATCATCTTTTGAACGTATTCATTGTAAAATGTTAATCGAAAAAATTAATAATAACGGCCTGACAAAAAGAGAGAAAGAAGTATTCCGCCTTAGCTTAGAAGAATTAACGATCAGAGAAATCGGGAGTAGATTGGGAATTTCACATGTAAGAGTAGTAAAATTAAAGGGTAAAATTAGAGATAAATGCCAGAAGTTTAAAGGTTCTATTTAGCCAGGGTTACCAGAAAGAATAGTTTTTTACTTGTATTAGTGTAGAACACAGGGGAGTGTAATAATACACAGGCGTCTTGAATCCAGCGATGGATAAAAAGACGCTTTTTTATTTGGAGTTTATGGAGGATAAGGATGGATAAAATTAAATGCTTTGGTTTTTATCTTATAGCCCTGGTATTTGGGTTTAGTATCCTGAATTCTGCCTATGCTACCCCTTCAACGCATATCTGGGTGCCGTCTACGGATATCCAGCCTTATAAAAAGATACACATAACCGCCGATAATTATACTCCGACAACCGGCAAAGGCACAAATGCCGATAATTATGACCAGCATAATTATGTTCAGCAGGTCTACGGCCTTACTTTTAGTTTACTATCGGATAAACCCGAAAAGAATCTTTTGGGAAAGTTTTGGGATCCATTAGGAAAAGTTATGGCTGAGATAGGGTTTGACTATAAAAAGGGTTTGGGTTCTTTTTATGACTCCACCCCCTGGTATTTTCATTTTAAGTTTGGCCTGGCTGAAGGCGCTTACTTCAAAAATATGCCTGCCTTTGCCGTTGGTTGTTATGATATGGGGACAAGGCCGCACAGGACAAACAATAATGTCTGGTATTTTAAGGCCGCTAAAACAGCCTCACTGGGTAAGTTTAATTTAGGCAGGTTTTCCGCCGGATATTTCAGGGGCAATGGCAGGCTCTTACGGGATAAGAATGGCCTGCGCGATAATGGCGGTCTACTCTTGGCTTGGGAGCGCACTATACCTGAGATCAACGAACGGTTGTGGCTATGCGTGGATTATCAGGGGACGCAGTCTTCTTATGGCGCGATTAACTATGGCTTTGCCTGGAAGTTCACGCATAATATTTCGGCGATACTCGGTTATGATATTTATAACAACCGTAACTTAACCGATGCAATCACCTTTCAGTTAGACGTTGACTTTTAAAATGGAGAGGAGGCAGTAGAAATGATTAATGCAGGCGATACGGCGTGGGTTTTGATGTCCTCGGCCCTTGTATTGCTGATGACACCGGGATTGGCCTTTTTCTACGGCGGCATGGTCAGGAAAAAAAATACGCTTAGTGTATTAATGCAGTGTTTCATCATTATGTGCGTATTGAATATCCAATGGGTGTTGTTCGGCTATAGCCTTTCCTTTGCTCCAGGAAAAGGTTTTTGGGGCGGTTTTGGCTGGTTCGGCTTAAATGGCGTAAGTGTCTTAGAGCCTTATGTAGATTATGCCGCAACCATACCGCATCAGGCCTTTATGGTTTTTCAGGCGATGTTTGCCATAATTACGCCTGCCTTGATTATCGGTGCCTTTGCCGAGAGAATGAAATTTTCCGCTTTTCTTATTTTTACCCTGCTCTGGGCAACTTTTGTTTACGACCCTCTCTGCCACTGGGTTTGGGGTGTTGGCGGTTGGCTGCGGAATCTGGGTGCGTTGGATTTTGCCGGAGGGACAGTGGTGCACATCAATGCCGGCATTGCGGCGTTAGTTACGGCTTTAGTCATCGGCAGGAGAAAAAATCTTGATTCTAATATTCCTGCCCCGCATAATCTCCCTTTTGTTGTTTTAGGCACTGGGTTACTCTGGTTTGGTTGGTTTGGTTTTAATGCCGGCAGCGCCTTAGCAGCAAACGGCTTAGCGGTGAATGCCTTTGTAGTGACAAATACGGCAGCAGCTAGCGCAGGTTTAAGCTGGGCTCTTTTGGAATGGATGCATAACGGAAAACCGACATTGTTTGGGACGGCTAGCGGAATCGTAGCCGGTTTAGTCGCTATTACGCCGGCCGCCGGTTTTGTCAGTGTCCTGCCGGCTGTTGTAATAGGATTATTGGTGAGCGTGTTTTGTTTTATGGCTGTTACTGTCCTTAAGCCTAAGTTGGGTTATGATGATTCCCTGGATGCCTTTGGCGTGCATTGTATAGGCGGTATCTGGGGCGCTTTGGCCACAGGCTTGTTTGCTTCTAAAGCAGTAAACCCTGCGGGAGCCGATGGTTTATTCTTCGGTAATCCGAGACAGTTTCTGGTGCAGTTGGCAGCAGTTGCGGTTACTTTAGTTTATACTTTTTTAGCTACCTTTCTGATTTATAAAATAGTAGATTTAATCATCGGGGTGAGAGTGGGCGAGAAGGATGAACTTATGGGGCTTGACCTTACTCAGCACCGCGAGCAGGCATATACTATACTAGAATAACGAGAGTAGGCAGTAGTTAGCATGTAGCATATAGGGGAGGGAGATATGAAATTAATTATTGCTATAATTCAGCCCTACAAATTAGAAGAAGTAAAGGAGGAGCTTTATAAGGCCGAGGTTAATTTAATTACGGTGAGCGAAGTTTTAGGGCACGGCCGCCAAAAAGGCGTTACTGAGGTTTATCGCGGGGTTAAGGAAACCGGAAACCTCCTGAAGAAAATCCGCCTGGAGATAGCCGTAAACGACAATTTTGTAGAACCGACTATAAAAGCCATCGTCAAAGGCGCTAAGACCGGCGAGATAGGAGACGGCAAGATATTTGTCTTGGACCTTACGGAATGTATACGTATCCGCACAGAAGAGCGCGGCTCAGTGGCAATCGGATGAGAGGCCATTCGCTTGGCCCAGGAATAAATTTTCTCAACTCAGAGGAACAGAAAATTTAGGTTACCAAAAGAGCGTTTTTTTTACTTGTATATATAGAAGGCTAAAATTTAGGCACATCGTAGTGTAAAATTAGGCAAAATATTCATTGAACAGAGGCGTTCGAGACGGTCAGAGGAAACCGACCAAAAAGAATGCCTTTTTTTCGCCACAAGACGTGGCGAATCCGCCATGAATTATGGCGGAATTTACTGACAAAAGGAGAGGAAAAGATGTCCCCAAAACGCAAGGCGAAAGAAATAGCCGAAGTAAAAACCAAAAATCCCCTTACCAACGGTTCGTTTGACGAAAAAGCAGCCAGGGATGTGCTCAAAATGGTTAAGGAGAAGGGTATCCAGATTATCGACCTGAAATTTAATGACCTCCCGGGCTTATGGCAGCATTTTTCCATTCCTGCCTCTGAATTATTAGAAATGGATGATATCACCCGTTCCATCTGGGTAGACGGGATTGGTTTTGACGGTTCGTCTATCCGTGGTTTTCAGAAGATTCAGGAATCGGATATGATTTTAATTCCTGACCCTTCTACGGCAATTGTTGATCCAGTCTGTGAGGTGCCGACCTTAAGCCTTATTTGCGATATTTATGATCCTATGACCCGTAAGCCCTACACGCGCGATCCGCGTTATATCGCCAAAAAGGCGGAGAAATACCTTAAGGATACGGGGATTGCGGATGATGTTTATTTCGGCCCGGAAGCAGAGTTTTTTATTTTTAATAGTATCCGTTTTGACCAGACCGAAAACTCCGGATATTATTTTATAGATTCCGATGAGGCGGACTGGAATACCGGCCGTAATGAGAATCCTAATTTAGGATATAAGATCCGTTTTAAAGAAGGTTACTTCCCTGTTCCTCCCCATGATTCTATCCAGGATTTGAGAAGCAGGATAATCCTGAAAATGAAAGAGTCGGGTATTAACGTAGAAGTGCATCATCATGAAGTTGCCACTGCCGGCCAATGCGAAATCGATATGAAATTTGATAAACTCACCAAAATGGCCGATAATCTTCTGCTTTACAAGTACATCATCAAAAATATGGCCAAGAAAAACGGCATGGTCGCTACTTTTATGCCCAAGCCCTTATTTGCCGATAATGGCTCCGGTATGCATTGCCATCAGAGTCTTTGGAAGAAAGGCGTAAATCTCTTTTATGACAAGAATGGTTATGCGCTCCTCAGTCAATCCGCTAAATATTATATCGGAGGTTTATTAAAACATGCCAACAGCTTAATGGCCTTCTGTGCGCCAACCACCAATTCATATAAAAGGCTTGTCCCCGGATACGAAGCGCCGGTGAACCTGGTTTATTCTGCGCGTAACCGTTCGGCGGCAGTAAGGATTCCCATGTATTCAGATAACCCGAAATCAAAAAGAATAGAATTCCGTCCGCCTGACCCGGCGTGCAACGGCTACCTTGCTTTTTCCGCAATGCTTATGGCTGGGCTTGACGGCATACAGCATAAGATTGATCCGGGCGAGCCATTGGATGTTGATCTTTTTGAATTAAACGAGGAAGAGCTCGCAAAGATAGCCACAGTTCCATCGTCACTGCGCCGTGCAATAGATGCCTTAGAGGCAGACCACGAATACCTCTTGAAGGGCGGCGTATTCACCAAAGACGTAATTGACGTATGGTTAGAATTTAAGCGTAAAAAAGAAATAGACCCGGTGAGGATGCGGCCGCATCCATACGAGTTTTATCTTTATTTCGATATCTAATATTGAATTTTGCCCCGCAAAATCCTTACGGGGCAAAAATTTGTTTTTATGTGATTAAATTTTAGGCAAGGAAAATCTCTCTTTCGAGCAAGTAGTCTTAACAGATTTTCCGCAGATATAATTTTCTGCACTATGGATATTACGGAGAATAAGATTATTCAGTTAGAAGATTCACTTTATAAAGAAAAACAGGGCTTTTTATATAAATATGTTTTGGAAACAATTGAGAAGCCGTTGATTGAACACGCGTTAGAGCGTACATATGGCAACCAGCTTAAGGCAGCCAAGATTTTAGGGATTAATCGTAATACCATGCGCGCCAAGATTAAAAAATTAGGTATTGAGCCTAACAAATGGAAGATATAGCTATGGAATATAACCGTCTACCGCAAAAACAAGGGCTATATGACCCGCGCTTCGAGCATGATTCCTGCGGCGTAGGTTTTGTCTGTAATATCAAAGGTGAAAAGTCCTATGATATTATCAGGCAGGGCTTGGAGGTGCTTAAGCGCCTATCTCATCGCGGAGCAACCGGGGCAGATCCTAAAACAGGCGACGGCGCGGGGATATTAATCCAGATACCGCACGATTTTTTCCTTAAGGTTAGCCGGGAGAATAAAATTGATTTACCAAAAGAAGATGAGTATGGGGTGGGGTTGGTATTCTTGCCGCGGGATGATAAAGAGCGTAAATTCTGTAAAAATATATTTGCCAGGATAATTAAGGAAGAAGGGCAATCTCTTCTTGGCTGGCGCAGCGTTGCGGTAGATGATAGTAATATAGGCAAGACTGCCAGAGATACCCAGCCGGTGATGGAGCAGGTGTTTATAAAACGAGTCGTTGGTCGTTGGTCGTTGGTCGTTAGTAGGGATGGTTTAGATTTTGAAAGGAGGCTGTATGTAATTAGAAAAAGGATAGAGAATATTGTCCGCGCATCGGGCCTAAAACAAAAATCCTTTTTCTATATTACTAATTTATCCAGCCGTACCATTTCATATAAAGGCCTGCTGATGCCCAGCCAGTTAGGGGATTTTTTTCTTGACCTTAAGGATAAAGATATAAAGAGCGCGCTTTGTCTGGTGCATTCCCGTTATAGCACTAACACCTTTCCTGCCTGGGATTTATCTCAACCCTTTAGATTCTTAGCGCATAACGGCGAGATAAATACTCTAAGAGGCAATATCAATTGGATGCAGGCCCGCGAAGGGCTTCTGCAGAGTAAATTTTTTGGTAAGGGGCTTAAGAAGATTATGCCGGTGGTTGTTCCGGGGGGGAGCGATTCCGCTGCTATTGATAATGTCTTTGAATTACTGGTTTTAGCAGGCAGGCCATTGTCCCACGCGATGATGATGCTTATACCTTCTGCCTGGCAACAGGATAGTCTTATGGATGGGAGATTAAAGGATTTTTATAAATACCACGCTTGTTTAACCGAACCCTGGGATGGCCCGGCAGCGATTGCCTTTAGCGACGGAATCAGGGTAGGCGCGGTATTAGATAGAAACGGACTGCGCCCCTGCCGTTATATCATCACCAAAAAAGGCCTGGTAGTTATGGCCTCAGAAGCGGGGGTCTTAGATATTGCGCCTTCAGATATCCTTAAGTCAGGCAGGCTTGAACCGGGGAAGATATTTTTTATTGATACGGATGCCGGCCGTATTATTGAGGATAAAGAGATAAAGGCCGCTATCTCCAAGCAGCGTCCTTATGGCGCGTGGCTTGAGAAGAATATGGTTGAACTCAGCGATTTGGGAGCTGCTAAAGAAAAGAAGAAAGATAATTCTGATACCTTACTCCATCTAAAGACTTTTGGATATAGCCGCGAGGATTTAAAAGTAATCATCCGGCCTATGGCAGAGAATGCGCAGGAACCGATAGGCTCAATGGGTAATGATACGCCGCATGCCGTATTGTCCGAAAAACCACAGCTTCTCTATAATTATTTTAAACAGCTATTTGCCCAGGTTACTAACCCTGCGATAGACCCTATACGCGAAGAATTGGTAATGAGTTTAGAGACTTATCTGGGCCCGGAAAAAAATATCCTGGATGAAACACCCGGGCATTGTTATAAGTTAAGAATCGCTAATCCCATCCTTACTGATAAGGATTTAGAAAAAGTCCGTAATATCAAAAAAAATGGATTTAAGACCAAAACTATTTCTTTGCTTTTTCCGATTCCGGATAAAGATGCTTTCCGCAGGGCCCTGGATAGGATATGTAAAGAGTCTATGCGGGCCATAAAAGATGGTTTTACCTTTATCATCTTAAGCGACCGCAATACAAATAAAGATTATGCTGCCTTGCCCAGCCTCTTAGCTACTGCAGCGGTGCACCATTATTTAGTAAAAAAGGCTTTACGTACACAAATCGGGATTCTGGTAGAGAGTGCCGAGCCCAGGGAAGTGCATCATTTTGCGCTTTTATTCGGATACGGGGCAGATTGTATTAACCCTTATCTTGCTTATCAGGCCGTAGGATTGTTGGTTAAGGAAAAAGAATTAAGCTTAGATTTAGAAATTGCAACCCATAATTATATTAAGGCTGTGGATAAAGGAATCGCCAAGATTCTTTCCAAGATGGGTATCTCCACATTACAGAGCTACCGCGGGGCACAGATATTTGAAGCCCTGGGCTTAAGGCAGGATGTGATTGACGCGTATTTTTCCGGGACAGCATCGCGTATCGGGGGAGCAGGTTTAAAAGTTATTGCCGAGGAGAAAATATTAAGGCACCAACAAGCCTATGCCGAGAGGAGTTTAGGCCTTCCCTATCTTGCGGCAGCAGGGGTGTATCAATGGAAGAGAGACGGTGAATTCCATTTATGGAATCCGCAGAGTATCGTCACCCTTCAGGATGCCACCCGTGATGGTGATTATCAAAAATACAAAGAGTTCGCCTGTTTGATCAACAATCAGTCAAAAGCGCCCACTACCTTAAGAAGTATGTTAGAATTTTCCGCCGCAGGCGGATCCGCCTCTGGCGGAAAACAAATCAACCCCATCCCCGTTGAAGAAGTAGAGCCTGTGGAAGAAATTGTAAAGCGGTTTACTACCGGGGCGATGAGTTTTGGTTCTATCAGCAGGGCGGCGCATGAAACTATTGCTCTGGCCATGAACAGGCTAAAAGCCAGGTCTAATACTGGAGAAGGCGGAGAAGACCCTGCCCGGTTTACGCCTTTAGCTAACGGCGACTCTACCCGCAGTGCCATAAAACAGGTTGCCTCCGGAAGATTCGGAGTGACGACTAATTATCTGGTTAACGCTGATGAGTTACAGATTAAAATTGCCCAGGGCGCAAAGCCCGGAGAGGGAGGGCAATTACCCGGGCATAAGGTGAGTGTGACTATTGCCCGCACGCGCTATACTACGCCGGGAGTAACCCTTATTTCTCCTCCGCCGCACCATGATATTTATTCTATTGAAGATTTAGCGCAGTTGATATTTGATTTAAAGAATACCAACCCCAAAGCGCGCATAAGCGTAAAACTGGTTTCTGAAATCGGAGTAGGGACCGTTGCTGCCGGCGTAGCCAAAGGCCATGCGGATATGATTTTAATTTCAGGAGGGGATGGCGGGACAGGCGCCTCTCCCCTTAGTTCCATTAGGCATGCGGGCCTGCCTTGGGAATTAGGTTTATCCGAGACGCATCAAACCCTGGTTTTGAATTCCTTAAGAAACAGAGTCCGCCTGCAGACTGACGGACAGATGCGCACCGGCCGTGATGTAGCTATTGCCGCGCTCTTAGGCGCGGAAGAATTCGGTTTCTCTACTGCGGTTTTAATTGTTTTAGGTTGCGTGATGCTCAGGCACTGTCATCTGAACAACTGTTCTGTCGGTATTGCTACTCAGGAAGATATTTTAGAGAAAAGATTTAACGGTAAACCGGAATATGTGACAAGCTACTTTTATTTTGTGGCTCAGGAATTACGCGAGATTATGAGCCGTTTAGGGATTCGCAGCGTCGATGAAATGGTCGGCAGGACCGACCTTTTAGAAGTTAACCGCGGCATTTTTCCCTGGAAGGCAAAGGGTTTAGACCTTTCGGGGTTGTTGTATCAACCTCCGATAACTAAAGGGGTGCCGAGGTATTGTACTGCCAGCCAGGAACACGGCATCGAGAAGGTTTTAGACCTGGCACTGATTAAAATTGCTCAGCCTAGCCTGGATAAATCCGAGGCCATAAGCAGGGAACTGGCTATTGCCAATACCAACAGGGCAACCGGCGCGATGTTAAGCGGAGAGGTTTGCAGAAGATACGGAGAAGAAGGGTTGCCTGAAGATACGATTCATTTTAAATTTAAAGGTATAGCCGGCCAGAGTTTCGGGGCATGGCTGGCTAAAGGAATTACTTTTGAACTTGAGGGGATGAGTAATGATTATGTAGGAAAAGGTATCTCCGGAGGGAAAATTATTATTTATCCTGACCGGGAAGCCAACTATAAGGCCGAAGAGAATATTATTATCGGCAACACCACTTTTTATGGCGCAATATCAGGCGAGGCTTATATCCACGGGGTAGCCGGAGAGAGATTTTGTATCCGTAACTCCGGTTTATCTGCGGTGGTAGAAGGCGTGGGTGATCACGGCTGCGAATATATGACCGGCGGGAGAGTAGTTATTTTAGGTAAAACCGGCAGGAACTTCGCAGCAGGTATGTCCGGAGGCATTGCCTATATTTACGACATAGATAAGAGTTTTAAAGAAAAGTGTAATTTAGAAATGGTAGAGTTAGAAGAACTTTCGGCGGATGACGCAGAGAATATCCGTAATCTATTGCAGAATCACCGCCGATACACTCAAAGCCAGGTTGCCGCAGGAATTCTGGATAATTTTACGCATGAGGTTAAGAAATTTATCAAGGTTATGCCTAAAGAATATAAGCGTATCTTAGAGATGGAGCCGACTCAAGAGGTATCGGACTTGGCAGAGGTTTCTGATGGGTAGCAGGGACAGTCCCCTTCGGGGATAGTCCCTGTCGAGGAATATTTATGGGTGATATCAAAGGTTTCCTGAAGGTTAAAAGACAGACGCAAGGATACAGGTCAGTGTGCGAGCGGCTTTTAGATTACCGCGAAGTTTGCCTTCTGCCGGAAGATGAAAATTCCGAGATGCAAGCCTCCCGTTGTATGGACTGCGGCACGCCTTTTTGCCATTGGGGTTGCCCAGTAGGTAGTTATATCCCGGAGTGGAATGATCTGGTTTTTCGCGGAGAATGGCAGAGAGCAGCAGAACTCCTTTGCGCAACCAATAATTTTCCGGAGATAACCGCAAGGGTCTGCCCGGCAATCTGCGAATATGCCTGTGTTTTAGGTATCAACGACGAACCAGTGGCCATACGCGAAAATGAGCTTGCCATTATCGAATACGCTTTTAAAAACGGATATATTCAGCCTAAGCTATCCAATAGGCGTACCCATAAAAAGATTGCTATTGTCGGCTCCGGGCCTGCGGGCTTGGCTTGCGCAGACCAGCTCAATAAGGCAGGGCATGAGGTAGTAGTTTTTGAAAGAGACGATAAAATCGGAGGCATCTTACGTTACGGCATCCCTGATTTTAAACTGGAGAAATGGATTTTAGACAGGCGCCTTAAAATTATGGAAAAAGAAGGCATAAAATTTAAGACAGGGGTCCAAGCCGGAAAGGATATCAGAATTTCGGAATTGAAAAAGAAATTTGATGCTGTTTGTTTAGCAGGGGGTTGCCGAGTCCCGCGTGATTTTCCGCCTAAGGCGGATCAGCCTACGGCTGAAACAACAGAAGGAAGGGATTTAAAAGGGATTTATTTCGCTATGGATTATCTAACGCAGGCGAATAGAAGAGTAGCAGGAGAAGTTATCTCCTCTGAGGCACTGATTGATGCGGCAGATAAGAGTGTAGTAGTAATCGGAGGAGGAGATACAGGTTCTGATTGCGTAGGTACAGCGCATCGCCAGGGCGCGCGTTGCGTTGTCCAGATAGAGCTCCTTCCCCAGCCAGCCGCATACCGCACCCGGGATTATCCCTGGCCTAAATACCCGGTGATTTTCAAGACTTCCCCCAGCCACGAAGAAGGGGGAGAGCGGAGATGGTCGGTCCTCACTAAAAGATTTACCGGCAGCCAGGGGCAAGTCAAGGGGCTTTCCTGTGTTAGAGTAGAATTTGAAACAAAGAGTAACGGTTGCACGGTAATGAAGGAAACCCCTGAGAGCGCGTTTGAAATTAATGCGGATATGGTTATTTTGGCTTTAGGTTTTGTGCATCCGGAGAAAAGTGCGCTCCTTGAAAATATCGCGTTAGATCAAAGGGGTAATGTCAAGACGGGGGATAATTGTATGACGGAAGTTAAGGGGGTTTTTTCTGCCGGAGATATGCGCCGGGGGCAGTCTCTGGTAGTCTGGGCTATATCGGAAGGAAGGAGAGCTGCCCATTATATAGATGAATATTTGATGGGTAAAAGTAATCTACCGGTGTCTTAGAAGCATTGACAATCAGGTAAAATATGTTATACTCAAAAGTAGTCCAAAGAAGAACTACTAAAAGAGAAAACGATGGCGTTTTGCGGCCGGACTATCGGCGCGTAAAACGCCTTTTTTAATGAGCGCATAACTTATGAGGGCAATAGCCGACATAAGTTATAGGCACGAATTAAGGATTTACTATGGCAAAGTATATATTTGTAAGCGGCGGAGTGATATCAAGCCTGGGTAAGGGGATTACCTGCGCTTCTATCGGTAAGATACTGGAATCGCGGGGCTTAAAAGTTGCCCTGATGAAATTCGACCCCTACATAAATGTTGATCCCGGGACGATGAATCCTTACCAGCACGGCGAGGTCTATGTTACCGAAGACGGCGCCGAAACAGACCTGGATTTAGGGCATTATGAAAGATTTACCCATGCCAACACTACTAAATTCAATAATCTTACTACCGGCCAGGTCTATAACGCGGTAATTTCTAAGGAGAGGCGCGGTGATTATCTGGGTAAGACCATCCAGGTTATTCCGCATATTACTAATGAGATAAAGGAGAGGGTTAAAAAGGTAGCACAGGTCTGTGGCGCGGATATCGTCATCGTAGAAATCGGTGGTACCGTAGGCGATATTGAGAGTCTGCCCTTTTTGGAAGCAGCCAGGCAATTCAGCCTGGATATGGGAAAAGAAAATGTACTCTATATCCATCTTACCCTTGTTCCTTATATCAAATGTGCAGAGGAGATAAAGACAAAACCGACTCAGCATAGCGTCGGGACATTACGCGAAATCGGAATCCAGCCGGATATATTAATCTGTCGCACCGAAAAGGCTCTCTCCGATGAACTGAAGGAAAAAATATCCTTATTTTGTAATGTGCCTAAAGAAGCGGTTGTCGAAGCCAAGGATGTAGAGTCAATATATGAAATACCGTTAGTTTTTAAAAATCAGATCCTGGATGAAATAATCCTGAGTCACTTTAAGTTAATCTGCAGGTCTTCGGATTTAGAGGAGTGGGAGAAGGGCGTCATAAAGAGAGTGCTTGAGCCTGAAAGCAAAGTGGCTATAGCGCTGGTGGGTAAATACATCACTTTACAGGATGCCTATAAGTCCATATATGAGGCGTTAATCCACGCTGGGATATATAATAATGTAAAGGTGGAGATTAAGAAGGTAGATTCCGAGGATATTCAAAAGAAAGGCCCGGATGAATTTCTAAAAGATGCCTGCGGCATCATTGTGCCGGGCGGTTTTGGTTATCGGGGGATTGAAGGTAAGATTGAGGCCATTAAATTTGCCAGGGTGAATAAGATCCCTCTTTTGGGTTTGTGCCTGGGCATGCAGTGCGCAGTCATCGAATTTGCCCGCAATGTCTGCGGCCTAAAAGACGCCAATTCTACTGAGTTTAACCCCAAAACAAAATATCCGGTAATCAGTTTGTTGGCAGAGCAGAAAAAGATTAAAGATTTAGGAGGTACTATGCGTTTAGGCGCATACCCCTGCAGGATTAAAAAACATTCTTTAGCTTTTAAGCTATACTTAAAGGCCCTAATCCAGGAACGGCACCGCCATAGATATGAATTTAACAATAAATACAAAAAGCTATTCCTTAAGAAAGGCATGGTTTTTTCTGGCATCTACCCCCAGAAAAATCTGGTTGAGATTATTGAATTGAAGAACCATCCTTATTTCATTGCTGTGCAGTTTCACCCCGAATTCAAGTCCAAGCCGAATAACGCCCACCCGTTGTTCAGGGGATTCATTAAAGCAGCGTTAAGCTTTAAGCTGTAAGCCCTAAGCTTAAAGCTTACAGCATATAACCTATAGCTAAAAAATGGAAGCGATACTCGCTTTAGAAGACGGAACGATATTTAAAGGGGAATCCTTTGGCGCTAGTGGCGAAAAATATGGCGAGGTAGTTTTTAATACCAGTATGACCGGTTACCAAGAAATCATTACCGACCCTTCCTATAATGGCCAGATTGTAGCTATGGCTTACCCCTTAATCGGTAACTACGGCATAAATAAAGAAGACGCGGAGTCACATTCGCCATTTCTTGAAGGTTTTGTGGTCAGAGAATATAGCAAGATAGCCAGTAATTGGCGTTCCCATAAAACATTGGGGGATTATTTAAAAGAGAATAATATTTTGGGTGTTGAGGGCATAGATACGAGAAAACTGACTTTACACATACGCCACAGAGGCGCGATGAAGGCGGCCTTATCTACGGAGGATTTAGATGAGAAAAGTTTAGTCAAGAAAGCAAAAGATTCACCCGGATTGCTCGGCATTGATCTGGTCAGGGAAGTTGCTACTGACCGTAAATATATCTGGGATAAATTAATAGGAGCTAGATATAAGGTAGTAGTTATTGACTGCGGCGTAAAATATAATATTTTAAGAAAGTTATTAGAAAATAAATGCCAGGTGACCGTGGTGCCGGCTAAAACCCCTGCTGAGGAAATCTTGAAGCTGGATCCGGATGGTGTTTTGCTTTCTAACGGCCCGGGGGATCCTGCGGCAGTTAAATATGTGGTAAAGACGACCAGAGAATTGCTCGGTAAAATACCTATTTTTGGTATTTGTTTAGGCCATCAGATGTTAGGCCTGGCTTTGGGTGGTGAAACCTACAAACTTAAGTTTGGCCACCACGGGGCGAACCACCCGGTAAAAGACTTAAAAACAGGGAGAGTTTCTATTACAGTTCAGAATCACGGCTTCTGCGTAGATATGGATTCATTAAATAAGAAAGAAATAGAGATTACCCATATCAATTTAAATGACCAGACCTTGGAGGGGATGCGGCATAAAAAATTACCTGCATTTTCCGTGCAGTTTCATCCCGAAGCTTCAGCCGGCCCGCATGATGCCCAGTATTTGTTTGGGGAATTCGTAAAAATGATGGATAAGTAAGCTTTAAGCCGTAAGCCTTAAGTTTTAACAAAAGCTTATAACTTATAGCTTACGGCTTACCGCTTATAACTTAAAATTATGCCTAAACGTACCGATATAAAAAAAATCCTAATCATCGGCTCAGGTCCTATTGTGATCAGCCAGGCCTGTGAGTTTGACTATTCCGGGACCCAGGCCTGTAAGGTTTTAAAGCAGGAGGGATACAGAGTAGTTTTGGTGAATTCAAACCCCGCCACGATTATGACTGACCCGGATATAGCAAACCAAACCTATGTTGAACCATTGACCGTAGAAATTTTAGCCAAGATTATCGCTAAAGAAAGGCCTGATGCCCTCCTTCCTACGTTAGGAGGCCAGACCGCTTTAAACCTGACCGTAGATTTAGCAGAAAAAGGGATATTAAGGAAATATAGGGTAGAAACTATCGGTGCCAATATAAAAGCGATCAAAAAGGGCGAAGACAGGCAGTTATTTAAAGAGGCGATGCAGAGAATCGGCCTGGATTTACCCAGAAGCGGTAAGGCCTATAGTTTAAAAGAGGCCTTTATTGTAGCGCAAAAAATAGGATTTCCGGCGATTATCCGGCCGAGTTTTACTTTAGGCGGGACAGGCGGGAGTATCGCCTATAACATTGAAGAATTCAAGGAGTTGGCAAAGCACGGCCTTGAATCCAGCATGATCGGCGAGATCCTTATCGAGGAATCGGTGCTCGGCTGGAAGGAATTTGAATTAGAAGTGATGCGGGATATAAAAGATAATGTGGTCATCATCTGCTCCATTGAAAATTTCGACCCCATGGGAATCCATACCGGAGACAGCATTACCGTTGCACCCATCCAGACCTTGACCGATAAGGAATACCAGAGGATGCGGGATGCGGCGATCGCCTGCATCAGAGAAATCGGCGTAGAAACCGGCGGCTCTAATATCCAGTTTGCCGTTGACCCAAAGAACGGCAGAATGGTGATTATCGAGATGAACCCCCGTGTCTCAAGGAGTTCCGCGTTAGCCTCTAAGGCAACGGGTTTCCCCATTGCCAAGATTGCCGCGAAGTTAGCCGTGGGTTATACCTTAGATGAAATCCCCAATGATATTACTAAGAAAACCCCTGCCTGTTTTGAACCAGCTATTGATTATTGCGTAGTGAAAATTCCCCGCTTTACCTTTGAGAAATTCGCATCGGCGGATTCCGCATTAAGCGTATCCATGAAATCCGTAGGCGAGGTGATGGCCATAGGCAGGACTTTTAAAGAAGCCCTGCAGAAGGCGCTACGGTCATTGGAGATAGGCCTTTTTGGTTTAGATGATTTAAAATATTCCCCGGACGACGAAGAATTAGAAAAAAACCTAAGGGTCCCTAACGCCCTAAGGGTGCTTTATCTAAAAGAATCCATAAAAAGGGGCAAGAGCATTGATGGGATCCATGGCCTAACCCGGATTGACCCCTGGTTTCTGGAAAATATCCGGCAGATTGTGGAATTGGAAGAAGAGATAAGGGTAAAGTTAAAATTAAACCATGAGCAGGGCTCGGTTGATCTGCTCAAAAAAGCAAAGGAATACGGGTTTTCAGATGCGCAGCTTGCCCGTTTCTTAAATCAGGACGAAGGCGCCATAAGGCAGTGGCGTAAAGACGCAGGGATAAAACCGGATTACAAGCTGGTAGATACTTGTGCCGCGGAGTTTGAGGCGTTCACCCCTTATTATTATTCTACGTATGAAACATAGAGAATATGGCTATCCGCCTTCGCCAAAGCACTTTCGTCTTTGGCTACGGCGGATTAATTCGGGCATACAATTTACGGTCACTTCGTTCCGTAAATTGTGCCCTCATTAAGATGTGCGGAATATTCGGGATATATCCACATAAAGATGCGGCGCATCTGGCTTGCTTAGGCCTTTACGCGCTTCAGCATAGAGGAGAGGAATCCAGCGGCATAATCACGCGTAACGGCAAGAGGGTCTATCTGCATAAGGGTTTAGGTTTGGTGAGCGATTCTTTTGGCGAGAAAATTATTCGCACCCTGCGCGGCGAAATGGCGATAGGGCATGTGCGTTATTCTACGACCGGAAGCAGCAACATCAAGAATGCCCAGCCATTTTATGTAAAATCAAAAATCGGCGATATCGCCATTGCCCATAACGGTAACCTTACCAATACGCTTGAGCTGCATAAGGAACTTGAAAACAACGGCGCCCTCTTCCAGACGAGCATGGACTCAGAGATTATCGCCCATCTATTGGCGCATAGCCAGAAAAAGGATATAAAAGAAGCGATTATCTGGTCGCTCTCTAAATTAGCAGGGGCTTATTCTTTAGTGCTCATGCTTAACGATATCCTCATCGGGGCGCGGGATACCTTTGGCTGGCGGCCGTTGTGTCTGGGTAAATTAGACGGGGCATATGTATTAGCCAGCGAAACCTGTGCTTTGGATTTAATCGGCGCTGAATATATCAGGGACATACAGCCCGGAGAGATCGTATTTATCTATAAAGATAATATAGAATCTGTAATGCCTTTTAAAAAGACCCCTCGCGCCTTTTGTATTTTCGAATATATTTATTTTGCTAGGCCCGACAGTAATATTTTCGAACACAACGTCTATGTAACGCGTAAAAGGCTGGGGGCGCAATTAGCAGCCGAATTTCCTGTTGAGGCAGATTTAGTTATGCCTATTCCCGATTCAGGCACATACGCGGCTTTGGGATTTTCTGAAGCCTCCAAGATCCCTTTTGAATACGGCATGATCCGTAACCATTATATCGGCAGGACGTTTATTCAGCCCACTCAGGACCTGCGGGATTTCAGGGTAAAGATAAAACTTAACCCTTTAAGAGAAGTATTAAACGGAAAAAAAGTAGTGATAATCGAAGATTCTATCGTGCGCGGCACGACCAGCAGGATACGCGTGAGGGCCTTGCGCCAGGCCGGGGCAAAAGAGGTGCATATGCGGGTCAGTTGCCCGCCGCTTAAGTTCCCCTGTTTTTACGGCATAGATTTTCCTACCAAGAAAGAGCTTGTTGCTTCAAGGCATGATATTGCCTGGGTGCGCGATTTTATCGGCGCAGACAGCCTGGAATATTTAAGCCTTGAGGGGATGCTTAGCTCTATGCCTCTTCCCAAAGAAAATTTCTGCACTGCCTGTTTTACGGGGAGATATCCCATTAATCATACCTGCCATTTCTCTAAAAACATCCTGGAGAGATAAACCCTAATCTGTTGACAATTTTCATATAAAACAATATAATAAAGGCGTAATTGGATAAGCGGTCTGGAAATATGCAGGTATTTCTGGAGATGGATTTTTGGATGGTCGGGCCGCCATTTCGCATCTTAGGGGAAGGCGGTTTTTGTTTCTTAGGGAGGGATAATAAATGAAAAGAATCCTTTTATTTATTTTACCGATTTTGATTATTGTCGCCCTTGGCCTGACGGTCTCCGGCATCATGCAGGTGCGTTTTACGCAGGAAAAGTTGTCGGATGACTTAAAGAGAAAGGCCCGGGCAGTGGATGAGAGCCTGGAGGTTTCGGCAAGGTATATCCTACTTAACAATGACTTAAAATCAGCGAACCGTCTGGTGGAGAGTTTCCAGAAAAGAGAGAGGCTGCAGGGTTGCGTTATTTACGATAAAGACGGCCAGATCCTGGCTATCACGGAGCGGTTTTCCGATTGGAGGCAGAAAGATAAGCCTTACCTCAAAGATATTCTAGGCGCGAAGAATCCGCGCGGCGCCATAGAGAAATTCAGGGAGTATTCCGTATATAGTTATATTTTACCTATTCTGGATGATGAAGGCAACATATTGGGCTTAGTAGAAGTTATTTACGATACCTCTTATTTATTTACGACGTTGACGGAATTATGGAGAAGGATAAGCATAACATTGATTGTTTTGATATTGCTGATAGCCTTAACCGCATTTTTAATCCAGAGGCAAATTTTTATTCTTCCTGTGCGCAGGCTTACCAAATGGTTTAGCCATTTTCAGAGGGGAGAAACGGATAAACTGCGGCCCTTTGAAGAGAAAGGGGAATTCGGGAGGCTGATTAGCGAAGTCGAGCAGGTAGCCCTGGGTTTAAGGGTAGCACGAAAGGTAGTCACTGAAGAGGCCCATGTCCGTTTCCAAAAAGAAGAGCTGTGGACGGAAAACAAGCTCAGGGACCTTATCCGCGCGAAGTTAGGGGAGAATGCTTTATGTGTTGTCTCAAATAGAGAGCCTTATATGCATATCACCGACGACGCCACGGGGGCCTTAAAGTGTATTCGTCCTGCAAGCGGCGTGGTTACCGCGATAGATCCGATATTGCGCGCCTGCGGCGGTACCTGGATTGCCCACGGAAGCGCGGACGCCGATAGAAAATTCGTAAACTCAAAAAATAAACTCGGCGTGCCTCCGGAAGATATCCGTTACATCTTAAAAAGGGTTTGGCTTACCAAAGAGGAAGAGGACGGTTATTACTACGGTTTTTCTAACGAGGGGCTCTGGCCGCTCTGCCACGTCACCCATACCCGGCCGATATTTCGCGAGGCCGACTGGCGTATGTACAAAGAAGTAAATCAAAAATTCGCTAACAGTGTGCTGGAAGAGCTTCCGGCAAAGAATCCCTTTGTTTTCATACAGGATTACCACTTTACGCTCCTGCCGAAGATGATCAAGGAGAAGAGGCCCGATGCGACCGTTGCGTTATTCTGGCATATCCCCTGGCCGAATCCGGAGGCCTTTGCCATATGCCCCTATCAGAAAGAAATATTAGAGGGTATGCTGGCCTGTGATTTAATCGGATTCCACGTTCAATTCCATTGCAATAATTTCCTTGATACTGCCAATAGGCTGATTGAGTGCCGCGTTGACACGGAAAAGTTCAGTATAGTCAGGGCTAATAAGGAAACACTCGTTAGCGCCTTCCCGATTAGCGTTAACGGATACGCAAGCGGCAAGGCATCCGGGATTGAAGCCGAACAGTTGGATAAAATACGCAAGGAATTCCAGCTGGAAGGTAAATTTATTGCCGTGGGCGTAGACAGGATTGACTATACCAAAGGTATCGTCGAACGCATACTGGCTATTGACAGGTTTTTGGAAAAATACCCTGAATATAAGAACAGGTTTGTCTTTATCCAGTTAGCCGCTCCCAGCCGTACCCATATCAAGCGTTATCACGAACTGATGGGTGAAATAGAAGAGCTGGTGGAGAAGAAAAACTGGAAATACTCCGAAAAGAACTGGAGGCCCATAATTTATTTAGAGAGATATTTTTCTCCCGAAGAGATAAGGCCGTATTATGCGCTGGCCGACCTCTGTATCGTCAGTTCTCTGCACGACGGAATGAATTTAGTGGCTAAGGAATACGTTGCTTCGAGAAGCGATTTAGGCGGGGCGTTGATGCTCAGCCAATTTACCGGAGCAGCCAGGGAATTAACCGATGCGGTTTTGATTAATCCTTACGCCATCGAAGAGTTTGCCGATAGCATAAGGTTAGCAATCGAAATGCCCCCCGAAGAAAAAAGAAAGCGTATGGAGAATATGCGCAGGATAGTTTGCGAAAACAACGTCTATAAATGGGCGGGGAACATCATTACGGAATTGACTGCCCTGAAAAAGGGGTAAGCCTTAAAGGAAGGCCCGTCTATGGATTACCTATTTGATAAATGGGCGAGGGTTGCATCTCGGCTGCAGGAAGGGTCTATATTTATTTTTCTTGATTTTGACGGTACCTTAGCACCTATAGCCCTGACGCCTGAAAAAGCTAGTCTTCCTGCCAAAGTCAAAGAAACCTTAAAGAAAATCTCAAACAAAACTGATTTTACCCTAGCTTTTATTAGCGGCAGGTCATTGAAAGATATCAAGGAAAAAATCGGGTTAAAAAATGTTATTTATTCCGGGAATCACGGGCTAGAAATAGAAGGGCCTAAGATTAAATTTGCGGCTCCGCTTTCCCTGCGCTATAAAGCGATTCTCGGAAAGATAAAGAATGATTTAGAAAATAAGCTCACCTTCATTAAAGGCGTTTTTATAGAAGATAAGGGCCTTTCGCTAGCCATTCATTATCGTTTAGCGGATAAAAAACAGGTCCCTCTGGTGAAGACAATTTTTCATGAGACGGTAATAATACATCTTGTAAGAAATAAGATAAAGATTAAAGCCGGAAAGAAGGTGCTGGAGATAAGGCCGCCTTTAGAATGGGATAAGGGAAGAGTCGTCTTATGGCTTCTGGCAAGGCAAAAATTCGCCAGTAGCAATTCCAGAGTCATTCCGGTTTATATGGGAGATGACATTACCGACGAGGATGCCTTTAAAGCACTTAGTCATAGAGGGATTACTATATTTGTAGGCAGCCTTAAACAATCATGCGCGCAATACTACCTTAAGGATACGGATGAGGTAGCGGAATTCTTAAGAAGGATATTGGCAATTAAAGAGGAGCGGAGTTAATAGCAGAATCCATGATGAAGGCAAAAGAACCCTTTAGGTTTCATACCAGGCTGCATCTATCGGAATTGACCGGGTTAAGGGCGGCTACCTTAGGGCAGCTTTTGGAATTTATCAAAGAAGTGCCGGGCGCCTGTATCTACCATCATACCCATAGGTTCCTGCAGCAGCACCAGTATCTTTCCCCTGAACCGCCGAATGATTTTGCCTACTGGGTCAGCGATATCTTAGGCGAAGATGAGCTCGGAGAAAAATTAGCCAGCATCGATACTGTGCTCTACCCAACGATACGCAGCCTCAGGGACAAGATCACGCAGACCATTGAAGGGTATTTACAGGATAACCCTTTGGCTAAGCTGAAATTTGCCCGCTCGGGGGAGGAATTGCATTTTATAAAATCAATCAGTTTTGTTTTGCCGACCAAGTATATTGCCTATGATTTAGCGGGCTTCATGGAAATCTTAAAGAAAATCACTATAGATTCTATATATTTTCATATTTTTGAGGCGCGCCTAAGGCTTGAGAGGCAGACCAATGATTTTTCGAACTGGATAGAGACGTCCATCGGCGATAAGAGGCTGGCGGATAAAATTTCGCAGCTTGACCCTTATACCCGTACCTTAGAGGATTTGAGGGCGACGATTATCCAGATAATCGAGAAGAGGGCTAAGGGTTGATATGGTAAAGATAGAAGAATATATCCCGATTGTCGGGGAATCGATTATCGCTGACCTGAAACTGCTTGCTGAAAAACTAAAAGGTAAATCCATCCAACACATTAATTCTACTGCCGTAGGCGGAGGGGTTGCCGAAATATTAAACTGCATGGTGCCTCTTTTAAAAGAGTTAGGGGTTGATACGAGATGGGATTTGATAAAAGGCGGCGAGCAATTTTTTGAAGTAACTAAAAAGTTCCATAATGCCCTTCACGGCAGGGCAGAAACCATAACCCAGCGGGACCTTGATATATTTATGGAGACGAGCCAGGAGAATATAAGGGAAGTCGTTACTCCTTCGGATATTGTTTTTATCCACGATCCGCAGCCAGTAGCATTAATAAAAAAGAAGTCCGGCAACAAATGGATCTGGCGTTGCCATATAGATGTGTCTGAGCCGGACCGCAAGGTATGGGATTTTCTGATGAATTTTATTGTTGAATATGACTCCGCAGTATTCTCTGCGCCCGGATTTTCACAGAGATTGCCGATAAGGCAATTTTTAATTTCGCCTTCAATTGACCCTTTAAGCGATAAGAATAAAGAATTGCCCCGGGAAGCCGTCGAATCTGTTTTACGAAAATATAGTATCCCTGATGATAAGCCCATAATCACCCAGATTTCGCGTTTTGACCGCCTAAAGGACCCGCTGGGGGTTATTGAGGCCTATCTTCAGGTCAAAAAATATGCCGACTGTCAGCTGATTTTAGCCGGGGGGACTGCCGCGGATGACCCCGAAGGATTAAAGGTGCTGGAGGAAGTCAGGGAAAAAGCCAGGCAGGACAGCGATATCCATATTTTACTATTGTCACAAAATGATATTGAGGTGAATGCGCTGCAGCGGGCCTCAACGGTTATTATCCAGAAGTCTCTTAAAGAAGGATTCGGCCTGACAGTCGCAGAAGCGCTCTGGAAGAAGAAGCCGGTGGTCGCTTCTAATGTGGGAGGTATTCCTTTGCAGATAAAACATAAGTATTCGGGGTTACTTTGTCATTCAGTAGATGGCGCTGCATTTGCTATAAAGCAGCTGCTTAATAGCCCGCAATATGCCAGAAAATTAGGCGAAAACGGCCGGGAGCATATAAAAAATAACTTTTTACTTACGCGCCACCTCAGGGATTATATGTTGTTATTTCTCGCCCTGTACCATAACGAAGATATCGTTTATTTATAACGGGTAGGGACAGATTGAAATAAAAAAGCCGTTATTGTTATATAACGGCTTTTTTATTGGGTTACTTAGAGACTATATAGTATGAACCTATAGTTTGCTTACGTTAGTCGCTTGCTCGCCTTTAGGGCCCTGGGTGACATCAAACTCGACTTCCTGGCCTTCCTCTAAGGTTTTATAGCCTTCTCCTTTTATAGCGCTGTGATGCACGAACACATCCTTGCCATCTTCGCTCGTGATAAAGCCATAACCCTTTTGGTTACTGAACCATTTCACTTTGCCTTTTGCCATTTCTTGTTTCTCACCTCCCCCACATAATAAAAAACCCGTAAAGCATACTAGCACTCCATTTCGCCTTACGGTTTTTATGATTACTAATATCTTTATTCACCATCAGTTAGGAACTTACTTAAAAAAAAGTATACCATTTTTTTTGCTTTTGTCAATGTTTTTTATGGGATATTCTTGCGGTTTAGCGATTGCCCCACATAAAGTAAAATATATTTCGCACTTTTGATATTGCCATACAAATAAAAAAGGCATATCCTCTTAGGTTGATAACGCAAATTATTAACCTAACCGGCTCTTGAGGAGCCAGCAAAGGAGGATACGCC
>JAQUOD010000012.1 GCA_028717245.1 Candidatus Omnitrophota bacterium | reverse complement strand
ACTTTAAGAACGAACGCAGCCTTAACCTTTGGATATTTGGCCTTATTAAACACATAAACCTAAGGCCGATTCAACAACCTAAGAGGATGCTTCAATACGAAAGTGCGAAATAATCCTTGCATTACTGGATGAAGAGCGGGGTTGACATAACCTGAATTATCCTATATAATTATAAAACTATGGAACTAAACGAGATTATCGCGCAAAGAAAAGCTAAAGTCGCCTCCCTGAAGGCAAAAGGCCTGAGTTTATATGATAACCGGGCCTTTAGCGGCTCTATTACTATCCAGAAGGCGCTGGATAATTTCCAGGAGGCAGGCGGCGTAAACCTCTGCGGCAGGGTTATGGCTAAGCGTTCACATGGCAAGGCTGTATTCATGGATTTGAGGGACTCTACAGCCAAGATCCAGCTTTATCTTAAAAGCGACATTGTCGGCGAGGATAAGTTTCGGGTCCTTGAAGATTTAGATATCGCGGATATTATCAACATAAAAGGCAAGCTCTTTACTACTCACACCAAAGAGCCGACGGTAAAAGTAGAAGATTTTAGCGTATTGGCCAAGGCCTTGCGGCCGCTTCCTGAGAAATGGCACGGCTTAAAAGATATAGAGCTGCGTTACCGGCAGCGTTACCTGGATTTAATCGCTAATGAAGAAGTAAAGAAGGTCTTCCTGATGCGCTCCAGGATTATGAAGGCAATCAGGGATTTCTTAGACGATAAAGGCTATCTGGAAGTAGAGACCCCGATGATGCATGATATCCCCGGAGGCGCGGCGGGGCGTCCTTTTAAGACACATCACAATGAATATGGCATAGATTTATATTTAAGGATTGCCCCGGAGCTGTATTTGAAACGTTTACTCGTCGGCGGCCTGGATAGGGTTTATGAAATCAACCGCAGTTTCCGTAACGAAGGCGTATCCACAAAGCACAACCCGGAATTTACCATGCTGGAGGTATACTCGGCCTATGCGAATTATGAAGATATGATGGATTTAGCCCAGGATTTAATCGTTACTTTGGCTAAGCAGATATGGGGCCAGACAAAATTCACCTATCAGGGTAAAGCTATAGATTTAACCCCGCCCTGGCAGAGGCGTTCTTTTGCGCAGACCGTAAAGGAAAAATTCGCCATTGACCCTGCGGATGAGGCAGGAGTGATGTTAAAAAAGTTGCAGGATAAAGGTTTTGCCAAGGGCGCAGGGAGGCTGAGCCGTTCGCAGGTGGCCAAAATAATCGAGGATATATTAGAGCAGGAGATGAACCTTAACCCTACTTTTGTTACGGATTATTTTACTAATTTATGCCCTTTAGCCAAGACCAAAGAAGGTAATCCCTTAATCTCAGAAAGGTTTGAGTTGTACGTAGGGGGGGTAGAGATAGGTAATGCCTATTCGGAATTAAACGACCCCCAGGAACAAAAGAGGCGTTTTCAGGAAGAGATTAAAGAAGGCGATACTGCCGAGAAGAAGAATGTGGACGAAGATTATGTTTTGGCATTAGAGCACGGCATGCCGCCCGCAGGCGGTTTAGGCATAGGCATAGACAGGCTGGTGATGTTGTTCACCGACCAGCCATCGATTAGGGACGTGATTTTATTTCCTTTACTCAGGCCGGAAGCAAAATGAAGGCTGAATTATTCATCAGCTGGCGTTACCTGCTTACAAAAAGAAAAGAAAAATTTATTTCTCTTATCAGTATCATTTCCGTCTTGGGCATAGCCATAGGCGTTGCGGCCTTGATTGTGGTGATCGCAGTAATGTCGGGTTTTGATAATGACCTGCGCGAGAAGATAGTCGGTAATTATTCGCACATAACGCTGACGGGTTTTAAGGCTATAGATAGCGCGGAATACGCCGGGATAGTAAAAAAGATTTCCGAGAATAAACACGTCAAAGGCTCAAGCCCTTATGTGCAGGGCCAGGTCTTGTTAAAGGAAGAGAACCGCCTTCTTGCCGTCGGCATCAAAGGTATAGACCCCGATACGGAAGGCTCGGTTACCAAGATAGAAAAATATATTATAAGCGGGGATATGCGTAACCTTAAGCCGGACTGCGTAATCATCGGCAGGGAATTAGCCGCATACCTGGGCTTAGGTTTAAATTCAGAATTGTTGACTTATTCTCCTTTTGGCAAAGAGCGTATTTTAAGGGTTGTAGGCATATTTAATTCAGGGATGTATGATTATGACCTGAACCTGATTTTTACTAATCTGAAAACGGGACAGGAGATATTGGGCCTGGGTGATGCCTTTAGCGCCGTAGCCATAAAATTAGATAATATTTATCTGGCGGATAAGATAAGGGGCGAACTTAGCAGGACGCTGGGTTTTGATTTCAATTTAAAAACCTGGATGGAAGTAAACCAGAATTTCTTTGCCGCCTTAAAATTAGAGAAGATCACCATGTTCATCATCCTGACTTTGATAATACTGGTTGCTTCTTTCAATATCATCAGCACGTTGATAGTGATGGTGGTGGAGAAGACTAAGGATATCGGAATATTGAAGGCAATCGGCATGACCCCGGCAAAGATAAGAAACATATTTACCATTGAAGGCCTGACTATCGGAATATCGGGGATTTTATTGGGTACGGCAAGCGGTATGGCGCTATGCGCCTTATTAAAAAGATACCAGTTTATAAAATTGCCGCAGGATATTTATTATATAGACAGATTACCTGTATCCATAGAATTCTGGCCGGATATTGTCTTGATTATTCTCTCAGCCATGGCCATTACCTTGATTTCAACTATTTATCCTGCAAGCAAGGCGGCAAAATTAAAGCCGGTTGAGGCATTAAGGTACGAATAGTAATAGGTGGTAGGTTGTAGGTGATAGGTCATGGGAATAAGACCTAAGACCTAAGACCTAAGACCTAAGACCTAAGACCTAACATGCTACAAGCTAAGAATATACATAAGGTTTATTATAACGGCAATAAGCAATTAGAAGTATTAAGGGGCGTAAATTTAAACATAGATAAGGGTAAGCTTATAGCCATCGTCGGGCCTTCAGGCGCGGGTAAATCTACTCTGTTACATATCTTAGGGGGATTGGATACGCCGACAAGGGGTGAGGTTATTTTTGAAGAGAAGAATATCTATGCCTTAAACGAAACAGAGCTTTCCGGTATAAGAAATAAGAGGATAGGTTTTGTCTTTCAATTTTATCATTTATTATCAGAATTTACCGTTTTAGAGAATGTGCTCATGCCTGCGTTGATAAATTACGAGTTACGAGTTACGAGTTACGAGTTACGAAAAAAGGCATCCGGGCTTTTGGAACAGGTAGGATTAAGCGAAAGGTCGGAGCACTTCCCGAATCAGCTTTCCGGTGGAGAGCAGCAGAGGGTAGCGATTGTGCGGGCGTTGATAAACAAGCCAAGCCTGCTCCTTTGCGATGAACCCACGGGTAACCTCGATTCTAAAACAGGCGATGAGATAACCGCATTGATAAAGAAGATAAGTTTAGAGAACCGGATGGCCGTTATCCTGGTAACGCATAACGCGGAATTGGCAAAGATAGCGGATGCCGTATATCAATTAAGAGATGGAATATTGGTAAATTAGTGTCAAGGTGTCATTGTGTCAAAGTGTCAAAGAAAAACTTTGATACCTTGATACCTGATACTTTGATACGCTTAGCTTAAATTGGAGGTTATACTATGAAAATCTATATCAATGGCAAATTTTATCCGAAAGAAGAAGCGAAGATTTCTGTATTCGACCATGGGCTTTTATACGGCGACGGCGTCTTTGAAGGTATCCGTTCCTATAGCCGCCTGGTCTTTCGGCTCAAAGAGCATATCAACCGGCTATATGAATCCGCGCACACCATTATGCTGGAGATTCCCCTGACAAAAGAGCAGATGATTAAGGCAGTAGTGGCGACCCTGCGTAAGAATGGGTTAAATGACGCATATATCCGCCTGATTGTTACCAGGGGCGAGGGCGACCTCGGCCTTGACCCGCGTAAATGTAAGGGAAAGGCTAGTGTTATCATCATCGTTGACAGAATCATGCTCTACCCAGCAGCACTTTACAAAAAAGGCATGGAGATGATTACGGTTTCTACCACCCGTAATTCCCATGAGGCCTTGAATCCGCAGATTAAGTGCCTCAATTACCTGAATAACATTATGGCCAAGATAGAGGCAGTGCATTTGGGCTATGAAGAGGCGTTGATGCTTAACGAGCAGGGTTATATCGCAGAGTGCACCGGCGATAATATCTTTATCATCAGCAAGGGTGAATTATATACGCCTCCGGAGTGTATGGGCGCCTTAAGGGGCGTGACGCGCGACACGGTGCTGGAAGTGGCTAGGCGTTACAAGATCCCCACGCACGAACATGTTTTTACGCGCCATGAATTATACATTGCTGACGAATGTTTCCTCACCGGTACGGCCGCGGAGATTATTCCCATAGTTAAGGTAGACGGCAGGGTCATCGGTTCCGGAAAACCGGGGAAGATGACTTTAAGCCTGACCAAAAAGTTCAAAGGCCTGACTAAAAAATTAGGCGTGAGGTATTAAGTATGCTTTGCGATATTTGCAATAAGAATCCCGCTACCGTACATTTGACCGAGATCATTGACGAGCAGATGAACGAACTGCATCTGTGCGAAGAATGCGCGCATCAAAAGAGCGCGCAGATGGAACAGCAGTTCGGGCTGAGTGACCTTTTAGCGGGCCTGGTAGATTTTGAGAAGCCTGCCAAAGATACGGCAGAGGCTGTAGCGGTAAAATGCGCAAACTGCGGCCTCACTTACGCGGACTTTAAAAAGATAGGCCGGCTCGGATGCGGCGAGTGTTACAGTTCCTTCAGGAAATACCTGGGGGTGTTATTGAAGAAGATCCACGGCTCAAACCAGCATATAGGCAAGTCTCCTATTAAGGAGCCCGTTAAAGTTGTCAGGAAGAAGGTGGACCCGCAGGAATTACGCCGCCGGCTCCAAGAGGCAATTGAGGCAGAGGCATTTGAAGAGGCGGCAAAACTTCGCGACCAGATTAGAGAATTAGAAAGAAAACAGGGTATGTAGTAGACAGCAGGTAGCATGTAGGTACAAAATATGGAACTGAATGACCTTTTAAATCACACCAGCGAATGGCTCAAGGATACAGGCCCCTATTCGGACATTGTTATCTCCAGCCGCATCCGCCTGGCCAGGAACCTGGACAAGGCGCCCTTCCCGCACTGGGCGGACAAAAAACAGGGCGAGCAGGCCATGGCCACAATCAAGGAGGCTTTGGATAATATCCCCTCCTTAAAAAAATCGCTCTTTCTTAAATTAACGGACCTGGATAACATCGATAAACAATTTTTGGTTGAAAGGCATTTGATGTCCTTAGAGCATGCCCAGAAGACAGATAGCAAGGCAGTAGTCATAGACGAAGAAGAAAGAATCGCCATTATGATTAATGAAGAGGACCATCTTAGAATGCAATATATGCAGTCCGGGCTTAACCTCTTTGATGCCTGGGATAATCTTAATAAAATAGACGACAGCCTCACCCAGGGATTAACTTTTGCATTCTTACCGGAGTGGGGTTATCTTACTGCCTGTCCTACTAATGCCGGCACAGGCATGCGCGGGTCAGTGATGTTGCATTTACCGGCTTTGGTTATGGCCGGCCAGATTAACCGCGTATTAGCGGCGCTGGCTAAATTAAGCTTTACTACGCGCGGGTTATACGGCGAAGGCACCCAGGCCACCGGTAATTTTTTTCAGATCTCTAACCAGGTTTCTTTGGGCCACAGTGAGAGTGAAATCATAGAAAATATTAATGCCATTATTAACCAGATTATTACGCAGGAAAAACAGGCCAGGGAAGTAATGCTTTTTAAAAATAAGGCTGCCCTGGAAGACAGGGTAAACCGCAGCGTGGGTATCTTAAAAAGCGCTCACATCATCACCAGCCAGGAAACCATAGAGCTTTTGTCTCTGGTCAGGTTAGGCTCGGATGTGGGGATAATCAAGGAACTCAGCCGCAGCGCGATAAATGAATTATTTATTATTACCCAGCCGGCGCACCTGCAGAAATTAGAGAATAAAAAGTTGACCAGCCAGGAAAGGGATGTCAAGAGGGCAGACCTGATTAGAGAAAAGTTAAGCGTATAAGTATCAAGGTGTCAGTGTGTCAAAAAAGATTTGATTTTGACACTCTGATACTTTGACACTTTGATACAACTAAGTCTTTTAGGGAGGAAAACAATGTTTAATCGTTTTACGGAGAGGGCAAGAAAAGTAATTATTTTAGCCAAGGAAGAGGCCAGGCGCTTTAACCACGATTATATCGGCACAGAGCATATTCTTTTGGGCTTAGTCCGGGAGGGGGAAGGAGTAGCTGCGGCCGTCTTGCAGAAACTGGGGGTTTCTTTAGAGAAGATCCGCCTGGAGATTGAAAAATTAGTGCAGCCCGGGCCGACCACCCAGATTATCGGGGACATACCTTTTACCCCCCGTGCCAAGAAGGCGTTAGAATTGGCTGCCGAAGAAGCACGCGCATTAGGGCATAATTATATCGGTACGGAGCATCTTTTATTGGGTTTAATCCGTGAGGGCGAAGGCATGGCCTCGCAGGTATTATTGAATATGGGTATGGATTTGAATACAGTCAGGAATGAAGTGATGGAACTCTTAGGTTCGGCATTACCTAATTTTGGTCAGGGCCAGCAGGCAAAGACCAAGACCCCTGCCCTGGATGCCTTTGGCAGAAACCTGACTGACTTAGCCAGGGATAATAAACTCGATCCGGTTATCGGCCGGCATAATGAAATTGAACGGGTCACCCAGATCTTAAGCCGGCGCACGAAAAATAATCCGGTTTTATTAGGTGAAGCAGGCGTGGGTAAGACGGCAATCGTAGAAGGACTTGCCCAGTCTATTATTGCCGGTAATGTGCCGGAAATACTGCGTAACAAACGCATTATCGGTTTAGATTTAGCGCTTATGGTTGCGGGGACAAAATACCGCGGGCAATTCGAAGAAAGAATTAAAGCAGTGATGGAAGAAATAAAACGCTCACAGGACGTGATTATTTTTATCGATGAGCTGCACACCTTAGTCGGCGCCGGAGCAGCGGAAGGCGCAATAGATGCCTCTAACATTTTAAAACCCGCGCTCTCCCGCGGGGAAATGCAGTGTATCGGCGCTACCACTATGGATGAATACAGGAAGTATATCGAGAAGGACGCGGCATTAGAGCGCAGGTTCCAGACGATCATGGTTGAGCCGCCGTCTGTGGAGCAGGCCATTGAAATACTTAAAGGGCTACGGGATAAATACGAAGCGCACCATCGGGTGACCTTTAAGGATGAGGCCTTGGAAGCAGCGGCAAAGTTATCCGAACGCTATATCTCCGGCAGGTTCCTTCCGGATAAGGCAGTAGATTTAATTGACGAAGCAGGTTCGCGCGCCAGGTTAAATGTTTTAGTAGTGCCTCCGGAGATTAAAAAGCTGGAAGAAAAGGTAGAGAATATCAGAAAAGAAAAAGAGGCCCTGATCAAAAGCCAGGATTTTGAGAAGGCAGCTGCTTTAAGGGATCAGGAGAGGCAGGTGCGCCAGGAATTGGAGCAGTTAAACCGGGAATGGTCGCAGGCCAAAGACAAGATGCGGCCTGAGGTAGGCGAAGAAGAGATTGCCAAAATTGTTTCTCAGTGGACGGGTATCCCTATCATCAGGTTGGAAGAAAAAGAGAGCGAGAAATTATTAAAAATAGAAGAAGATTTGCATAAACGCGTGGTCGGGCAGGAGGAGGCGATCTCTGCGATTGCCCATGCTGTCCGGCGTTCGCGTGCAGGCATCAAAGACCCCAAGCGGCCTATTGGTTCGTTTATATTTTTAGGCCCCACCGGCGTAGGCAAGACCCTTTTAGCCCGTGCCCTGGCTGAATTTATGTTTGGCGACGAAGACGCGCTTTTACAGTTAGACATGTCGGAATATATGGAGAAGTTTAATGTCTCCCGTCTTATCGGCGCCCCTCCGGGATACGTAGGTTATGAGGAAGGCGGCCAGCTTACGGAAAAGGTCAGGCGCCGTCCTTACGCGGTTATCTTGCTGGATGAAATTGAAAAGGCGCATCCGGATGTATTCAATTTACTCTTACAGGTATTTGAAGACGGCCGGCTCACCGATAGTTTCGGCAGAAAAGTGGATTTCCGCAATACCGTGATCATCATGACTTCTAACGTGGGCGCGGAGTTAATCCGTAAAACCGGCTCCCTGGGTTTTAAGACGCAAAAGGAAGAAGTCACTTATCAGGAAATGAAAGAAAAACTGTTGGAAGAAGTAAAACGTACCTTTAAGCCGGAGTTCTTAAACCGTATAGACGATATTATAGTTTTCAGGCCCTTAGTGAAAGAGGATTTGGAGCGTATTATTGATATCGAAGTGAATTTTGTGGCGGATAGATTAAAAGAACATAATATCGCGTTAGAGGTGAGCCAGGAAGCCAAGGATTTCCTGATTGAAAAGGGTTTTGACCCCGTATTCGGCGCCAGGCCCTTAAAGAGGACCATACAGAGGTTCCTTGAAGATCCCCTGGCCTCTGAGATAATCTCCAAGAGGTTTAAAGAGGGTTCAAAGGTGAAAGTAACGCGTAAGAACCAGGAGCTGATTTTCGAAGAATGAAAAATATACTATTTACCGCAGGCAGTAAAATTGTGACATTCTTTTCTTTTTTGGGAGGCTTAGTTACTTTGGCGTCTCAGACTTTCTATTGGATATTTATCCCGCCTTTTAAAAAAGAGCGCATCTATGAGCAGTGTGAAAAAGCAGGAGTGGAAAGTTTCCCCATCATTTCCCTGGTCGCCTTTTTTATCGGCGTGATTATGGCTCTGCAGACTGCTTACCAGATGCAGCGGCTGGGTGCAGAGATGTATATCGGCAGTATTGTCGCGCTTTCTATGGTCAGGGAATTAGGCCCGGTAATTACTGCCCTGGTAGTTGCCGGTAGGGTGGGCGCCTCCATTACTGCCGAGATTGGCTCAATGCAGGTCACTGAACAGGTAGATGCCCTGCAGACACTGGCTACCAATCCGGTAAAATACCTGGTAGTCCCGCGCTTTCTAGCTTTGAGCATAATGTTACCTATCTTAACGTTATATTCTGATATCATCGGTATATTCGGGGGGTACCTTATTTGTGTTTACAAATTGGGCGTCTCTTCGGGGATGTATCGTTATATTACCTTTAGCGCGCTCCTCTATAAAGATTTATTCACAGGGCTTTTTAAGGCACTCTTCTTCGGTATGATTATTGCCTTTGTGAGTTGTTACGGAGGGTTTAACGTGGAAGGCGGGGCAGAAGGCGTGGGTAAGGCCACTGCTTCTTCCGTGGTGACCATGTTTATCATGATTATCGCCTGCGACTGCTTCTTTACCGCCGTATTTTATTTTATTTTTCCATGATAGAGATAAAGGATTTAACCAAATATTTCGGCAAACACAAAGTCCTGGATAAGCTTAGCCTGACTATTGAAAAGGGCTCCACCTGCGTGATTATCGGCCGTTCGGGCTGCGGGAAATCCGTTTTATTAAAGCATATTGTAGGTATACTGCAGGCAGAGAGCGGGCAGGTCCTGGTTGGCGGCCAGGACATATCCGAATTAAACGAGAAAGAATTAGATATCCTAAGGTTAAAAATAGGGTTAGTTTTTCAGGGCGGGGCGCTCTTTGATTCCTTAACCGTGGGCGAGAATGTGGGTTTTGGCCTTATCGAACACACTAAAATCGGCCAGAAGGAATTATTGGAGAGGATAGAGGAGGCGTTATCTCTGGTAGGCTTAGGCGGTATTGTAAATCTTACGCCTGCGGAGTTAAGCGGCGGCATGAAAAAACGCGTGGCCCTGGCCCGGGCAATCTGCATCAAACCCGAAATCATACTTTATGATGAACCCACCACCGGAGTTGACCCGATTACCGCAGACGGCATAAATGAACTCATAAAAAGCCTGCATGATAAGTTAAAGGTTACTTCCATCGTGGTGACGCATGATATGAAGAGCGCTTATAGGGTAGCGGATAAAATCGCCATGCTCTATCAGGGCAAGATTATTGCCGAAGGCACGGTAGAGGAAATCCAGAACACCGAACACCCCATAGTGCACCAGTTTATAAACGGCCTGTCGCACGGGCCGATAACCGAAACGCTGGGTACCTTTAGATAAAACGGAGGCTATAAAATGATATTCGGCAAATCAAAATTAGAATTAAAGGTAGGGATTTTTGTGTTTGTCGGGCTTTTGATCTTGACGCTCTTTGTTTTATACATCGGGGATTTTAAAACCATGGCCTCGACCTATGAAGTCAGTTTTCTTTTTAACTTCGCCAACGGCGTCAAAATCGGCGCTCCGGTAAGGTTTGCCGGCGTGGATGTAGGAGAGATTAAGGAGATAAATTTTATTCAACTTCCGTCTAAGCCTAAGCCTGTAGTGCAGATAATAGGCCTGGTGAAGAAAGACATAAAGATACCCCCTGATTCCAGTATCTGGGTGAATACCTTAGGGCTATTAGGTGAAAAATATATCGAGATTATGCCCGGGAATGACTTTACTAAATTCGTCAAGCCCAAACAGCATATAGTAGGGGTAGACCCCATTCCTATGCAGGAGGTTTCGGTATTGGCTAAGAACATCGCCCAGAATTTAAACGAGGGTATTGAGAAGATTGTCCATAAGGAAGGCACACTCGGCAAGCTCCTTTACGAAGATAAAATATATAACGAGTTGGATGCCTTGGTTACGGATGTAAGGAAGAATCCCTGGAAACTGTTGATAAAAACAAAAGAAAAGAAATAAGACGATATGATATCGTCTGTGTAATGTGTAAAGCGGGTGTAACGCAAAAGAAAGGTGTAATGTCAAAAACAAAAGAATTTTTTTCCATTACACATTGAACCATTACGCCAACATTACACGTTACACATTTAACGTTACACAAGATATTAGAAGTTTTGAACTATGAAGACAAAGACAGTATTCAGCTGCCAGAATTGCGGCTATCAGTCTCCCAAGTGGCTGGGCAGATGCCCTGATTGTAATAGCTGGAATTCTTTTGTGGAAGAGGATTATGCCGCGCCTTCCTCGAAAACAAAACAGAGGGTAGCGCTCTATAAAGATGAGCCGGTGTTGCTCAAGGACGTGGAAGTCAGGGAAGAGAGCAGGCTTAAGACCGGTATCGCAGAATTGGACAGGGTATTAGGCGGTGGGATAGTCGAGGGCTGCGTGGTATTAATCGGCGGAGACCCCGGTATCGGGAAATCCACGATATCCTTGCAGGTATCTAACCAGCTGACCGGAGGAGGGCACACTGTGCTTTATGTGAGCGGCGAAGAATCCGTGCCTCAGACAAAATTAAGGGCCAAACGCCTGGGCGCAGTTAAGGAAGGCAACCTCTATATAGTCAACCAGACAGACTTATCTTTGATTGTAGAATACATTAAGAAGATTAATCCTGATATAGTCTTTATCGATTCCATACAGGTGATTTTTGACCCTGTGATCAGCTCTTCCCCGGGCAGTGTCAGCCAGGTCAGGGAATGTGCGGGCATACTCACGCAGTTAGCTAAGACTACCGGCACCTCTATTTTTATTATCGGCCACGTGACCAAAGAAGGGACCCTCGCCGGGCCAAGGGTCTTAGAGCACATCGTGGATACAGTGCTTTATTTTGAGGGAGACAGATTCTCCGTCTACAGGATTTTACGCGCCGTGAAAAACAGGTTCGGCTCTACCAATGAAATCGGGGTATTTGAGATGTGCTCTGCCGGCTTGAAAGAAGTCAGGAATCCGTCGGAGATATTCTTATCGGAGAGGCCGCGTGATGTTTCCGGCTCGGTAGTTGTTTCTATATTAGAAGGCAGCCGCCCGCTTCTAGTAGAAATTCAGTCCCTGGTGAGCAAATCCAGTTTTGGTTATGCCCGCCGGCGCGCCCAGGGTTTTGATTACAACCGCTTAAGCCTTTTAGTTGCGGTCCTGGAGAAAAGGATAGGCCTGGCCTTAGAGGCAGAGGATATATTCGTCAATGTTGCCGGAGGGATCAAGATAGAAGACCCGGCAGCAGACTTAGGTGTCGCCGTAGCCATAGCCTCGGCCTTTCGCGGGCAGATCGTCCTTGCGGATACGATATTCTTAGGTGAGATAGGCCTTGCCGGAGAGATCAGAAGTATCTCTCAGGTTATCCTGCGCATAAATGAGGCAGAAAAATTAGGATTTAAACGCTGCCTATTACCCAGGAATAACTATAAAAATCTGGATCCCGCTGGCGAAACTAAGATGATGCAGCGGGATAAAAAAGGCAGCATAGAGTTAATACCTGTTGCTACATTAAGTGAGGCATTGGATATTGCAGCTGCCGGCACTACTGAAAAAAAATTAAAATCAGCAGAGATAAGAGTTAAGGCTTAATTTTAAAAATTATTCAGTGTGTTGGTGGTGCTAAGGAGGAAGGAAGATGTCTTTATTGGCATTGCGTTTTCTTTTTGTAATTGCCAGCGTGCTTATCAGTTATCAGGCGCTGGAACCAAAGGGCTTGGGGTTTGTAGGCATACTTATAGGTATCCTGGCAAGCCTTGTTATCATACTTCTGGAAATGGGGATGCGCCGCGTATCTATGAGGGGGCTCTCTAGCGCGGTATTCGGCCTTATCCTGGGCCTGATTATGACTAAACTAGTGACTGATGCCCTAACCCTTGCTGCGCTTCCTGCCGGAAGTTTCTCGGTGATAAAAGTCACCATCACGCTGCTCTTTTGCTATTTAGGCATGGTTATTGGCCTACGCGGAAAAGATGAATTCAATATCATTATACCTTACGTCAGATTAAAGCGCCAGAACCAGGTAGAAGAACTGACCCTGCTTGATACCAGCGTAATCATCGACGGCCGTATAGTAGATATATGTAAGACAAAATTTCTGGAAAATAAGATTGTTATCCCCAGTTTTATTTTAAAGGAATTACAGCAGATCGCGGATTCTACCGATCCCATTAAACGCCAGAGGGGAAGAAGGGGCTTAGAGATCCTGCATACGCTGCAAAAAGAAATGGGCCAGGATATCACCATACATGAGGAAGAGCTTCCGGATATTAAAGAAGTAGATGCCAAGCTCGTCAAATTAGCCCAAATACTGGAAGCCAAGATATTAACCGTGGATTTTAACTTAAACCGCGTGGCCAGCCTCCAGGGTATCAAGGTATTAAATATAAATGAATTAGCCAATACCCTTAAGCCGGTAGTGTTCCCGGGTGAGCAGATGCAGATTAAGCTGCTCAAAGAAGGCAAAGAGCACAACCAGGCAGTAGGGTATTTAGACGACGGCACGATGGTGGTGGTGGAGGATGCGCGTAAGCTTCTCGGCCAGGATGTCAAAGTAGTAGTGACATCTGTCCTCCAGACCCAAGCCGGCAGAATGATTTTTACCAGGCTAGAGCATAAGTGAAGTTATAATGTATATTACTGCAATAGTCCTTGCCGCGGGAAAGGGTTTAAGGTTAAAGACAAAGCTCTCCAAACCGCTTATTAAAGTTAATTCCCGTCCGCTTATAATTTACTGTTTAGATACATTAAGTAAGCATCCGGCGATCGGGGATATTATCGTAGTAGCCAACCGCAGGAATTTAAAAGATATCTCCCGCCAGATAAGGCGCTACCGCATAGGTAAGATAAAAGATATAGTTTTGGGAGGGCGGCTACGCCGGGTATCCGTGGCGAATGGCCTTCGGGCAATAGATAAAGAGTGCAGCCTAGTTATGGTTCATGACAGCGCCCGGCCTTTTATTGATAAAAAAACCATCTCTTCGTTGATAAAAACAGCAGCAAGGTATGGCGCTGCGATTGTGGGCGTGCCGGTGAAAGCTACTATTAAAAGTGTCAAGTGTCAGGTGTCAGGTGTCAGGTGCGGATTTTTAGTGAAGAAGACATTGGATAGAGATAATCTTTGGGAGGTACAGACGCCGCAGGTTTTTAAAAAGGGCCTGATACTAAAGGCGTATAAAAAATTCGGCAACACTGATGTTACTGATGATGCCTCTCTAGTAGAGAAGCTGGGCAGGCAGGTAAGAGTGGTAGAGGGTTCATATTTTAATATCAAGATAACCACGCCTGAAGATTTGGTATTAGCTGAAGCAATTTTAAAAAGCCATAAGCTTTAAGCCTTAAGCTATAAGCTTTTGCTTACAGCTTATCGCTTATAACTTACAGCCGAAGACTATGTCATGTAGAATAGGTATAGGTTACGATATCCATCGTTTGGTCGAAGGCCGTAAACTATTTCTCGGCGGGATAGAGATCCCCTATATCCGCGGCCTGTTGGGGCATTCTGACGGGGATGTGCTTTTGCATGCGATATGCGATGCATTGTTAGGGGCTACAGGTGAAGAAGATATCGGGCAGCATTTTCCCGATACTGACCCAAAATACCAGGGTATTGCCAGCAGAGAATTATTAAAGGCAGTAGATACTTTAATAAAAAAGAAAAATTACCTCATAAGCAATATAGATACGGTAGTAATTGCGCAGGAACCCATGCTCTCGCCTTTTAAAAAACAGATAGAAGAATCGATAGCCAAGATTTTAGATATCGGAGAAGACAAAGTCAACGTAAAGGCCAAAACTAACGAGGGGCTAGGCGATATCGGCAGGAAGGAAGCTATTGCCGTCTACGCCGTAGTTATGGTAAGGCCCAAGGAGGTCCAATAATGGTTTGCACGCTATTATGGAAGATATTAACCGCTGTTTTCGCGTTAATTATCCTAAAGATTATCCTTATTTCCATATTTTTCTATAGAGAGATTCGCGCAGCGCAGGCCAAAGACCCTGCGGCAAAGAGCTTTCTGGAGGTGCTTTTGCTCTATCAGGGCCTGCACGCTTTAATCAGCCATCGCATCGCGCATTTTTTATATAAAATGCGTTTCTTTCTGATTGCCCGTCTGATCAGCCAGCTCTCCCGTCACTTCACCGGCATTGAAATACACCCTGGCGCTCAGATCGGCAAAGGATTCTTTATTGACCACGGCATGGGCGTGGTAATCGGCGAGACGGCTATTATCGGGGATAATGTACTTTTATATCAGGGCGTAACCTTGGGCGGAACGGGCCTGGAAAAAGGCAAACGCCATCCGACTATCGGTAATAATGTGGTTATCGGTACGGGAGCGAAGGTATTAGGTAACATTACCGTCGGAGATAATTCCTATATCGGGGCAAATGCGGTGGTGATTAAAGACGTGCCGCCTAATTCTACGGTAGTGGGGGTTCCCGGCAGGGTTACCAAGCAGGACGGCAAAAAAATCGATATCAGCTTAGATCACATCCACGTGCTTGACCCTATTATGCAGCAGATGGAAGAGCTAGAGAAACGTATAGAGAAGTTGGAAGATAGAAACAAAAATTAACCCTTTCATTATATAATTTTAGCGGGTCCTGTCTTGGGTATTTTCTCGCCGCACACCGCGTCTCGAAAACACCCAAGCCACCCGCTAAAATTCATACCTAAGTAATGGAGAATACAATTAAAATATACAATTCTCTAAGCCGCGAGAAAGAGGTTTTTGAGCCTATTAATCCGCCCCAAGTGAAAATGTATGTGTGCGGGCCTACGGTTTATGATGAGCCGCATATAGGGCATGCGCGCAGCGCCTACATATTCGACGTAATCAGGCGGTATCTTATATATAAAAAATATAAAGTAACATTCGTAAGGAATGTGACTGATGTTGACGACAAAATTATCGATAAAGCCAGAAACGAATTCAAAGGAGAAGATTTAAATAGTGCCTGTAAAAAAGTAGCAGATAAATATCTCGCTATGTACCATGAGGCCCTGGATAGTTTAGGGATAACCGCGAGTGGTCCTGATATCATTGAGCCGAAGGCGAGCGAATATATCGGTAAAATGATAGAGTTTATAGAAAATCTTATAGATAGAGGCGTTGCTTATCCTTCAGGTGGGGATGTATATTTTGATATTAAAAAAGCTAAAGAATACGGAAAACTATCTAACCAATCAATTGATAAAATGGAAGTTGGCGCAAGGGTTACGCCTGGAGAAAACAAAAATGATCCGCTTGATTTTGCTTTATGGAAAGCAGCCAAAGAAGGTGAGCCTAGCTGGGATAGCCCCTGGGGAAAAGGAAGGCCCGGATGGCATATTGAGTGTTCGGTAATGAGTTCGGATATTCTCGGAGATAAATTCGATATACATGGCGGGGGAATAGACCTTATATTCCCTCATCATGAGAACGAAATAGCGCAATCCGAAGGCGCAGGCAAAGAATTCGCCAAGTATTGGATACACCACGGGCTTTTAACGATCAATAGCCAAAAAATGGCTAAGTCTCTGGGGAATTTCGTAACTGTAAAAGATCTTTTGGCCAAGTATAACTCTGACGTGCTTAAACTGTTCTTCTTACAAACTCATTACTCACAGCCTATAGATTTTACATGGGATAGAATGGAAGAAAAGAAAAGTGCTTTAGAAACCCTAAGAGATTTTTCGAGAAGAGTTAAAGAAGCGGAGGAGAGAAAAGACTATACTGATAAAGCCGTTGTTAATCCGGAAGAGCTTTGTAAAGAAATCGGATGGTATCGTAATCGTTTTGAGCCATCGATGGACGATGATTTTAATACACCGAATGTGGTAGCAGTTTTATTTGAGATAGTTAGATTCTGTAATAAGAAAATTAATTATACGCAGGAATACTTACAACCGTTAAGGTATGCGAGTCAAACTATTAAAGAACTTGGGAGTATTTTAGGATTATCTCTTGATGAAGATACCTTTTCTATTACGGAAGAAATTGGAACAAAAATTAATAGACGAACAGAGTTAAAAAAACAAAAGAAGTTCAAAGAAGCTGATCAGATTAGGCAGGATCTTGAAAAAGAAGGTATTATTTTAGAAGATACCAAAGACGGTAAGACTATCTGGCGTAGGAAGTTATAAGTGAGTAGCTAGAATAAATTTTAGTGTTTTGCTGGAGCGTGCATTAGAAAATCTTTGGCAGAAGTGCACAAGGAATTACGTCGAGCGAAAGCCGAGTAACCTTACTCTTACCCGGGTAAGGCTCGAGCGACAGCGAGACGTAAACCGAAGTGCACGGCAAAGATTTTCAGCACGCGGAAGCAAAGCACTAAAATAACAAGAGGACCCGCTAAATAGGCAGGAGATTATGAAAGGTAAATTTATCACCTTTGAAGGTTCGGAAGGAAGCGGCAAGAGTACACAGTCAAAACTGCTCTCTCAGTATTTAAAGAGAAAGGGTTTTAGGATAGTTTATCTACGCGAGCCCGGCGGCACAAAAGTAAGCGAGAAGATAAGAAAAATTTTATTAGACCATAAAAATGATTCCATGACGCCGATGGCCGAGATGCTTCTTTATATGGCAGCGCGCGCTCAGGTAGTTAATGAAATTATTGCGCCGGCTTTAAAGGAAGGCAAAATAGTTATCTGCGATAGATTCTTAGATTCTACTCTTGCTTATCAGGGTTATGGTTTAGGTATAGATATTAAGCTGATTAAATGCGTCGGAGAATTTGCTACCTCCGGTATAAAGCCGGATTTGACTATATTCATGGACTTAGGGGTTAAACAGGGCCTGAAGCACCGCGAATTCTCCAAGGACCGTATTGAAAGAAGGCCCCTGCTATATCATGCGCGGGTTAGGAGGGGGTACTTGCAACTGGCGCATTCAGAGCCCAAAAGAATAAAAATCGTCAAGGTCAAAAAGGACAAAAATAATACGCAATCAGAAATAAGGGAATTAGTAGATAAATTTTTAACCTGATATGGTATTTAGCGATATAAAGGGGCAGGAGATGCCCATACAGATATTGCAGGCATACATAAGGCAGGGCCGCCTTACGGGCAGTTATCTGTTTATGGGTGAAGAGGGTTTAGGCAAAAAGCTCATCGCTAAAACCCTGGCTCAGGAATTAAACTGCGAAAATCACGGCCTTAATCCCTGCGGCAGCTGCAGTTCCTGCCTGAAAATAGAAAAAGGCCAGCATCCTGACGTGCATTGCCTGGATGCCGAGGATTCCGATTCCATAAAGATAGAAGATATCCGCCAGATACAGAAAGAAATCTCCTTAAGGCCATATATCGGCGAGAAAAAAGTTTTTATCCTGAATGATGCCCATAACCTTACGGCTGAAGCAGCTAATGCCCTTTTAAAGATACTGGAAGAGCCGCCCGGAAATAGCTTAATCATCTTGATCAGTTCAAAGCCGGCATTATTATTCAAGACCATAATCTCCCGCTGTAAGATATTGAGGTTTTATCCTATGCCCAGGCTGCAACTGGAGGAGGCATTAAAAGAAGATTTCCGTTTAGATAATAACCTGGCGCATTTTTTGGCTTATTTTTGCGAAGGCAGGTTTGGCCGGGCCTTAAAATTAAAGGATACGGATATCTTAAGAGAAAAAAATATGGTCATCGACGGATTCGTCCTGGGTAAAAGGCCGAGCCCAGGCAGCCTGCCTGCCGATAACCGTAATAGTATACGCGATTATTTGAATATATTGGCCGGTTGGTTTCGGGATATATATTTTGCCAAAGTAGGCATATCCCAAAATGAACTTATCAATCTAGACCGCAAGGATGAATTGCTAAAGTGCATGAGCAGTTATACCGCGTTTGACTTAGAGGAAATATTAAATTGTATCTGCGATTCGCTATTGTATCTGGAACAGAATATCAATAGCAAGTTATTGCTCTCGAATCTACGCTGGTCCTTAAAGGGCGCAATATAAAAGGAGACGATGGAGAATAATATTCTGGTAAGGTTAAGGGACTCAGGCCAAACCTATTTCTACAATGCCTTAAACCTGGATGTAAAATTAGGCAACTATGTTATCGTCGAGCATGACCGGGGTATGGACTATGGGCAGGTTGTCTCTCCCGAGGATGCGTTAGTAGATGATAAATCCAAGGAACCCGTTAAGAAAATAATCCGTCTGGCCACCGAAGCTGATATAAAACAAATAGAGGAGAACAGGGCTAGATCCCGCGAGGCATTCAATAACTGCCTTAAGAAGATAGAAGAGCATAAGCTGGATATGAAGCTGGTGCGCGCGGAATATTCCTTTGACCGTACCAAGATCATATTTTATTTTACTGCTTCCGGCAGGGTGGATTTCAGGAATCTGGTCAAGGACCTGGCCAAGATTTTTAAGGCCAGGATAGAATTAAGGCAGATAGGCGTCAGGGATGAAGCCAGGCTTTTTGGCGGCTATGGCCACTGCGGCAGGGAACTCTGCTGTAAGAGGTTCTTAAAAGATTTTGAGCCTGTGACCATAAAAATGGCTAAAGAGGAAGGCCTGCCTTTGAATCCTCCGAAGATATCGGGCCTATGCGGCAGGTTGATGTGCTGCCTTTATTTTGAATATGAGACATATAAGATCCTCTCTAAAGGCCTTCCCCGGGAAGGCGAACATATCCACACAAAAGACGGTAAGGCCAGGGTTATAAGCGTAAACGTATTCAAACGCACTGCCACCGTGGAATTGGAAAACGGCACTCAGACAGAAGTGAGTTATAAATAAGCTAAAGAATGGCTCAAAAATTCTACATCACTACTCCTATCTATTATGTGAATGCCTCGCCTCATATAGGGCATTCTTATACTAATATTGCCGCAGATACCCTCGCCCGTTACATGCGCCAAAGATTAGGCGATGAGAATGTTTGGTTTTTAACCGGCACCGACGAACACGGACAAAAAATACAGAAGGCAGCTGATGAAGCCAAATTAAGCCCTGAGGAGTTTGTGAATAAAGTGGTAGTGCAATTTAAGGATCTCTGGAAGAAATTAAACATCTCTTATAACGATTTTATACGTACTACCGAAGACAGGCATATTGCTTTCGTGCAGAAAGTTTTAGAGATACTGTATCGGAAAGAACAGATTTATGAGGCAAAATATGAAGGCTGGTATTGCACGCCCTGCGAGACTTTCTGGACCGAAACACAGATTCAAAATCAGGCCTGCCCTGACTGCAAAAGGCAGGTGGAGAAGATTACAGAAACGAATTATTTCTTTAAGTTATCGCAGTATCAGGACTGGCTCATTGATTATATCAAAAAGAACCCTGATTTTATTCAACCGGAAATGAGGCGCAATGAAGTCTTAAGCTTCCTGGCATTGAATAAATTGACTGACTTGTGTATCTCCCGGCCAAAAGAACGATTAAACTGGGGCATACCTTTACCCTTCAGCCCGGGGCATGTTACTTATGTCTGGTTTGATGCTTTGATTAATTATATCAGCGCAGTGGGCAGCTTTGATAAAAAAGGCGCCTATACATCGCCATGGTGGCAGGCTGATGTGCGTGTAGTGCATTTAATCGGCAAGGATATTTTAAGGCAACACGCGGTCTATTGGCCGATAATATTGCGCGCTTTAGGCATAGAACTCCCCAGGGGTATGACGGTATTCGCCCACGGCTGGTGGCTCATCGGAGAAGATAAGATGTCCAAGTCGCGCGGGAACGCAGTCAATCCCATAGATATGGTAAATAAATTCGGGATAGATGTGTACAGGTATTTTTTATTGCGCGATGTCCCCTTTGGCTCAGACGGTAATTTTTCCGAAGAGGCAGTCATTAAAAGGTTTAATAGCGACTTAGCCAATGATCTGGGTAATCTTTTATATCGCACGCTTACGATGGTAGAAAAATATTATCAGGGCGCTATTCCTGATAAGGGAGGACTCGATAAAAATGGGCGCCAGATAGCTGAAAAGATAAAAACCGTAGCAAAAGAAATGGATGCGGCGATGGAGACTCCTAATTTTAGCCTGGCTCTTGATTATCCGTGGGATTTAATCAATATGGCCAATAAGTATGTTGAAGAAACAAAGCCTTGGAACCTGGCTAAGGAAAACAAAGCGGAGGAACTTAAAGCCTTTATACGTTTATTAGTAGATGTGATTAGAGAAGTTACCGGCCGAATTTATCCTTTTATGCCGCAGACAGCAGTAGTCATCAAAGAGCAGATAGGTACAGATAAAATTCATAAAGGTAAACCCTTATTCCCCCGCATAGATAACACAATACCTAAGGCCTAACACCAATGACCTATGTTAATTGATACCCACTGCCACCTTGATTTTCCCGAGTTCGATCAAGACAGAGAAGAAGTTATTAGCCGGGCGAAAAATGAGGGTATAGGTTATATCGTCAATATAGGCTCAAGCCTTGAGGGTTCTGAGAAGGCGTTAGAATTAGCCGGGCGTTATGACTTTATCTACGCTACGGTAGGCATACATCCGCACGAGGCAGATAAATTTAACGATAAACTAAAGGTGCGCTTAGAGGCGTTGGTCAAAAAAGATAAGGTTTCGGCAATCGGCGAGACAGGCCTGGATTATTACCTGCCTGCCGGACAGGCAGGCAAAAATTATTCGCAGGCAGAAAACCAAAAGGCATTATTCGTATATTTAGTTAACCTAGCCAAAGATTCGGGCCTCCCTTTAGTCATACATACCCGCCAGGCCCAGGCAGATACCTTAAAGGTTTTAAAAGAGGCGATGCCGGTTAAGGCAGTGATACATTGTTTTTCCGGAGACGGGGATTTTTTAAAGGAATCCCTGGATTTGGGTTTCTTAGTTTCTTTTACCTGCAATATAACTTACAAGAAAGCCCAGGATTTAAGGGGCATTGTAAAGTTAGCACCTTTAGAAAGAATTATGCTGGAGACTGATGCGCCGTTTTTGCCTCCGGAGGGATTACGCGGCATGAGAAACGACCCTGCTCAAGTGAAGCTTCTTGCAGGCGAGATCGCGCATCTTAAGGAAACCAGCGTCGCAGAAGTAGCCAGGGTTACTACCCTTAACGCAAAAGATTTCTTCCGTTTACCATGAATGCGCAAGTCGCCATAGTAAAATGCAGTGATTATCAACCTTCCTTAGTTTCTGCAGCAGTCCGCAGGGCAATAGATTTATTCGGCGGGATAACGAAGTTTATTAAACCTGAAAGTAAGGTGTTAGTTAAGCCCAATCTCTTAATGGCCAAAGACCCGGATTTTGGGGTAAATACGCATCCGGAGGTTGTGCGCGCAGTGGTGAAAATCTTAAAAGAGATTGATTGCCGGCTTTATCTGGGCGATGGGCCCAGCGTCTGGGGTAACCAGATTGAAAACGTGGATGAGGTTTACCGGCGCTCGGGGATGCGGGATCTTTGCGAAGAAGAAGGCGTTGAATTAGTAAAGTTCGATAAGCGGCGCTGGCGCGAGAAGTTTCCTCTGACGGCGTGGCTGGATGAATGCGATTACGTGGTAAACCTGCCGAAATTTAAGACGCACGATTTTACGCTGATGACCGCAGCGATAAAAAATCTTTTTGGCTTGGTTCCCGGTACCTATAAGACAGAGCTGCATAAGAATTATTTTCATCCCCCTGATTTTGCAAGGATACTGGTAGATATTTATCAGGAGGTAAAACCCGGCCTGACATTAGTGGATGGGATTACTGCCATGGAAGGGGATGGCCCTGCTACAGGCGGGAAGTTACGCCATCTGGGTTTACTCTTTGCCGGAAGCGATTGTATTGCCCTTGATGCCATTATGGCTTTAATTATGGGGGTTAAGCCTTTTGACGTATTAACTACTAAAGAAGCGGCAGCAAGGGGTTTGGGCGTTGCGGATATAAAATCTATCTCTATCCTGGGAGAAAAATTAAATGAGGTTATGCCTGAGCCGTTTATTTTACCTTCGACCTCGTTTAAAAAGAATATACCGCAGCCTATTCTGGAGATAGCCAGAAAACTGATTAAGTATTATCCTTATGTAAAACGGGTTAACTGTATTCTCTGCGCTGCCTGCGTTAAGGCCTGTCCCCAAAAAGTGATTAGTATGAAGAATAACCGTATTGTTATCGATTATCGCGGCTGTATCTCCTGTTTTTGCTGCCAGGAGGCGTGTCCTCATTCAGCTATAAAAGTGAAGAAGAGCTTATTGGCCAAGTTGATCGGATTATGATAATGTGTAATATTTGTAATGGGCTGTCTTGTCTTACTTTCCCACAGCACCGCTCGATTTTCCCCACCGAGGAAAATCTCGCTTGGAGTTTGTGCTCGCTCTCACTGACTTTTCTGGTAGAGGGTGAACCTTGGCCGCTCGCACAAACTACATGCTGTGTGAAAGCAAGCCAAGCCATCCCTAAGAATATTCTTTATTCAATACCACTATTATATGGCCAATAAGAATAGTTTATGTGAGTTGAGAATTAAATTGGACGAAGCGATTACTTATGGTACGCACAGGGATGCGCTGAAGTTCGCCCGCGAAGGCTTAAGGCAGGCAGAGGAAAAAGACGCAAGAGGCGAGATTGCTTATTTTAAGGGGCAGCTGGAGATTCTGAAGAAAAACTTTACTACTGCCATTGAATATTTTGACGCCGCCATAAAATATAATCCTAACGACGGAGCTGCTTATAATGACCGGGCGTTGTGTATGGTAGATCTGGGTATAATTGATGAGGCATTCTATTATTTTGATAAAGGGATAGGGGTAGAACCGGATTATGCGACTATTTATCATAATAAGGGCTGGCTGCTGAATAATATCGGCAGGCACAGCGAAGCCATAGAATATTTTAAAAAGGCCTTGGGCTTAGAGCCGAAGAGGGCAGTGACTTATGATAATCTGGCAGACGCACTTTTTAGCCTCGGCGATTATCAGGGCGCCCTGGCTGCCTACAAAAAAGTATTACAGTTATTAAAGCCGGGATGCTGTGTGGGTATAAGGAGACAGATAAATAAGCGTATTAAATCATTAGAGAATAAGGGACTGTCCCCGTAGAAAGCTAGTTCGAAGTAAACCAAGGGGACTGTCCCTTAAGAAAATAAGGAAGGACGCCATGGAAATCAAGACGATAGAATGGAAGAATAACAGCGTCAAAATCATCGACCAGACCAGGTTGCCTTTAGAATTGCGGTATTTATACATCAAAGACCCCAGGGTTCTCTGGCAGGCAATAAAAGAACTGAAAGTGCGCGGAGCACCCGCGTTGGGTTTAGCCGGGGCATTGGGCGTATACCTGGGGATTAAAAATTCAAAGGCAAAGAATTTTCGTGAATTAAGCAAAGAATTAGATAAGGTAGCTAAATACATCGCTTCTTGTCGGCCTACAGCCAGGAATCTTTTCTGGGGCATAGAAAGGATATACAGTGTTGCGGTGAAGAACCGAAACCAGAGTATACCTGCGATAAAAAAGCTGCTCTTTAAGGAAACGCAAAAGATCATGCAGGAGGATAGAGAAACCTGCCGCAGTATAGGCCGATATGGCGCAAAATTAATCCGGAATAAAGATACGATATTGACGGTCTGCAACGCAGGAATCCTGGCTACTATTGATTACGGCACGGCATTAGGCGTGATTTATAAAGCGAAAGAAGAGGGTAAGCATTTAAAAGTCTATGCCTGCGAAACCCGTCCTTTGTTACAGGGCGCGCGCCTGACGACATGGGAATTAAAGAAGAAAGGCATTGATGTCACGCTTATCTGCGACAATATGGCGGCGGCGTTAATGCGGCAGGGAAAGATAGATAAAGTCATCGCAGGCGCAGATAGAATCGCAGCTAACGGCGATACTGCCAATAAAATCGGCACCTATAGTTTAGCGGTCCTAAGCCATTACCATAAAATTCCCTTCTATATCGCCGCACCCCGGTCGACTTTTGACCTGAAGATAAAAAACGGAAAAGATATTCCTATTGAAGAACGTAACGCCAGGGAAGTGACGGAGTTATTTTTTAAAAGGCCTATTGCCGCAAGCGGCATAAAGGTATTTAATCCTGCCTTTGACGTGACCCCGCACGGATTAATCACTGCTATTATTACGGATAAAGGCATTATCAGGCCGCCCTATGCCCGGAATATTAAAAAAATAATTGGTAACTTAAAGAATAAATGAAGAATAACCGATGACTAATGACGAAATGGACCGCCGGGACAGGTACAATCTCAATTTCGCACCAGGTGCCCGATTGGATTCGCACCAGGTGCCAAAAATGCCAAAAATAGGTGAAATAGGTGAGTTCGGTTTAATCAACAGGATCAAGCGATTGATCAAGACTGACAATACAGTCATCAAGGGTTTAGGGGATGATTGCGCGGTCTTAAAATTCGATAAGAACCACTACCAGCTTTTTACCTGCGACATGATTGTTGAGGGGGTAGATTTTACCTCTCAGGAGGACCCATATCTTATCGGCAGAAAAGCAATTGCCGTGTCTATCAGCGATATCGCTGCCTGCGCCGGCCTGCCGCGTTATTGCCTGGTTTCCTTAGGCCTGCCTAAAAAAACTCGCGTTGAATTTGTGGATAAAATTATCAAAGGTATGCTGGGCCTGGCTAAGCAATATAAGCTCAATCTTGTAGGCGGAGATATGAGCCGGATGAGACATTTAACCATTGATGTAAGTATGCTGGGCCTGGTAGAAAAGAAGAATCTGGTTTTAAGAAGCGGCGCTAAGCCCGGGGATATCATATTCGTCAGCGGGAAACTGGGAGGTTCTATTTTAGGCAAACACCTTAAATTCACACCGCGGATAAAAGAAGCGAGGTTCCTGGTAAAAAATTTTAACCTTAACTCCATGATTGACATATCTGATGGTTTAATCCAGGACCTTGGGCATATCTTGGAAGAGAGTAAGTCCGGGGCAGTAATTTATGAGGATTTAATTCCTTTGAGTAAAGAGTCGCGCGGCCTTCAGGATGCGCTTTATATGGGAGAGGATTTTGAATTACTTTTTACACTTACGCGTAATGAGGCCAGGAAGCTTATCTTAAAAGGCCCGGCTAATTTCAGGCCTATCGGAGAGATTACAGATAAAAAATACGGCTTCAGATTAATAGATAGAAGAGGCAGGGCAAAGATGGTTAAGCCGGGAGGTTTTCGGCACTTTTAATTTAGGGACGGTTCTTAAGCCAAAGCAAGAAGTGTCCCCTTATGGGGGCACTTCTCCGATTGAGTTGAGAACCGTCCCCCTAATGAGATGAAAATAATCTCACATTCAGTCAGAGAAACCATACAGATAGGCAGGATCATGGCCAGAAATTTAAGGCCTGGCGATATAATTTGTTTATTCGGCGAGCTCGGTTCAGGTAAGACAGTCCTGGTTAAGGGCATAGCCGAGGGCATGGGTATCAAAAAGGATAAGGTGATCAGCCCCACTTTTGTCCTCATCCGTCAGTATGATCAAGGTAAATTTACGCTGTACCATTTTGACCTTTACCGGCTGGATTACGCTTCATCCATTCTCGGTTTAGGCTATGAAGAATATCTTTATGATGATGGGATTGCAGTGATCGAGTGGGCGGACAGATTAAAATATCTGCTGCCTGGAGAATTTCTGAAAATAGAATTATCTATCCGCAGGGATCCGCACCGCCTGCTTGAATTCCGCGCCAAAGGCGCACGTTATAAAGAATTATTGAGGAAAATTCATGAAGATTTTAGGCATTGATACTACGACTAAGTTTTTATCCCTGGGGCTCTCTGATAATACCAAAATATACGAATATAATTTAGAGGCAGGCACAAAACTTTCTGCGCTGCTTGGCATAACCATTAAAAGGGCGCTGGATATGTTAGGTTGGCGTGCCTGCGATATCGACTATCTTGCCTGCGGCTTAGGCCCGGGTTCCTTTACGGGCGTGCGCATAGGATTAGCAACCATCAAAGGGATGAGTTTTGCCTTGCATAAACCCATCATCGGCATATCTACCTTAGATATATTAGCCAAAAATGCGCACGAAACCGCTGTGCAGATAATCCCGGTTATCGATGCCAAGAGAGGCCTGGTTTATACCAGCGTTTACCTGAATAAAAACGGCAAGCTTAAGCGCATAAGACCTTATATGCTCCTTGCAGTAGAAGATTTTCTAAAAAAGGCCAGAGCCGATGCTATAATATTTGGGGATGCAGCCGGCTTATACAGGGACAAGATATTGACGCGCATAAAAGGGGTGAATATCCTGGATAGGGATTGCTGGTATCCTAAAGCACATAATATCATGGAATTGGCTTTAGAAAAGATTAAACAGAAACAATTCACTATTCCTTCTAAAATCGAACCTGTTTATCTCTATCCTAAAGAATGCCAGATTAGAAAACAGAAAGACTAAATATGCGCTACTACCGGCCGACATGGGCTGAGGTCAATTTAGGTAACCTGGCTTATAATTTCAATCAGGTAAAAAAAATGCTGGCACGCAAAGTGAAAGTCATGGTTTGCGTGAAGGCAGATGCTTATGGCCATGGTTTAGTCCCGGTAAGCAAGAGACTCTCTTACTGCGGCGCGGATTACCTGGGAGTCGCTTCTATCGACGAGGGGATAAAATTGAGGCAGGCAGGGGTAAATTTACCCGTCTTAATCTTAGGCCTGATACTCAAGAAAGACATCCAGCCCATATTTAAATATAAACTCACCCCCACTCTCTGCGATGAAGAATTGGCGCGCGCGCTAAATAATAGGGCTAAAGCTTACGGTGAGCCGGTAAATGTGCACATCAAGGTGGATACGGGCATGGGCAGGATCGGTGTTTTGCACCAGGATGCGCATACGCTGGTAAAAAATATCCACAAACTGGAATTCATTAATATCGAGGGGATATTTACCCATCTTGCTTTTGCGGATATGAACCGGGAATTCACCTTGTATCAGATAGACCTATTTAACCGCCTGATAAACAAGCTCAATAAAGAAGGCATACATATTCCTTTAGCGCACGCCGCAAACAGTATGGGCCTGATTAGTTATAAGAAGAGCCATTTTAATATGGTTAGGCCCGGCTTGGTAATTTATGGGCTGCGTCCCGTAAAAAAATTAAAAGTAAATTTAAAGCCGGTCCTCAGTTTAAAAACTAAAGTTATCTTTGCCAAAAGGCTTCCGGCGGGCTACGGCGTAAGTTATGGCCACGACTATATTACCAGGAAGGCCGCAACTATCATTACTTTGCCTATCGGTTACGGCGACGGCTATCCGCGTAATTTATCCAATATCGCCCCTGTCTTGATCCGGGGCAGGCGTTTTAAGGTATGCGGGAGGATTTGTATGGATCAGATTATGGTGGATGTGGCTGATGCGCCGGTTAAGGTAGGCGATGAAGCTGTATTTATCGGTTCTCAGGGTAAGAACAGGATTATGGCAGAAGAATTAGCCGGCCTTGCCGGAACCATCCCCTATGAAATTGTTTGTGGTTTAGGCAGCCGTGTCCCGCGGGTATATGTTTAAGGCAGCTTGTGGATGAGGTAGAACGCAGTTAAGAAAGCCAGGATATGGCTTAAAGATACCGCCAGAATCGGCGTAAGCGCCCCGGATTTACCCAAGGCAATGCTTATGGCATTTAACACATAATATAAAAACCCCAGTATCAGAGATAATCCTACCGAAGAAAGCCCCGTAGCGCGCTTTTTCATCATCACCGAAAAAGGTATCCCCAGAAGCATAATCATGATACTTGTCAGCGGAAAGGTAAACCGCTGATACAGGTCAACCTTGAGGTTTCTGATTACGGTAGTAGCCCCGCTTGTTGATAGCCGGCGCATATAGTTATCCAGCTGGGAAATAGTCATATAATCCGGCTGCAGCATTTGGTTTAGAAAATCATGCGGCGTCTCGGGTATATTCATTATTTCTTCTTCCATATATTGCGGCTCTTCTTTTATCTGCACGTTTTCGTCAAAATTATAAGTAATGCTTTGGTAAAACCTCCACAGGCCGTCCTTATAGGCCCCTTTATTTGCCACTATTTTTTTGGTAATATTCTGTTTTTCGTCGTGCTCTAAGATGATGATGCCTTCCATGGTATTGGCGGCCAGGGAAAATTTATTCACAAAGAAGAGCCTGTTTTTTAAGCCGTACATGGAAAGATTAGTGATGACCTCGTGTTCTTTTTCTTTTGCTTTTCTCGTCCCGGATTCCATCTCTTTCTTAATCCTTTCCGTAAGGGACATAGAGGCAGGAACAAATTTATCGTTGACCCAGAAGACGCAGGCGCTGACGATAAGCCCGAATATAAGCGCTGTCTTGATGATCTGGGGGATACTCAGGCCAGCCGAACGCATGGCAATCATTTCGTTATTGCGGTTTAGGGTGCCGAAGGTATATAACGTGCTTAAGAGGCAGGCGATGGGCGAGACCTGGACAAAAATGATAGGTAAATATGCCAGGTAATACTGGCCTAAAATGCTTATATTTACCTGTTGTTTCAGTATTTCATCTAAGTGAGAGAATATATCGATGATGACATAGAGAAAAAGAAAAGTGAAGAGGCATTGAAAGAAGAGGGATAATACCGATTTTAATATATAGCGGTCTAGGATGCGCATAGCCGATAGGTTGAAACCGCGCCAATAGTGCCCAGGATGATATTAGGTATCCACATGGCGAATTTAGGGTTGATGTGGCCCTGCAGGCCCAGCGCCTCGGAGCCTAAGAGCATCAGATAATATATGCCTACGATAAGAAAGGCGATACCGAAGTTGATTGATTTTTCGCGCCGGCGGGTAATGATGGCTAGCGGCATCCCAAAGAGCATCAGGATAAAACAGGAGAAGGCCAGGGATATTTTTTCGTTGATTTCGCTGATTAAGGGCGCCGGGTCAATGCCTTCTCTTTTTAGTTTTCTGATTTCATTCCTCAGTTCCTCTATAGTCATGTCTTTGGGTTTCTTCTCGATTTTATCCTTATTCTGCATTTGGCTTAAGTTTAAAGTCATAAAATAAGTCTTGAAGTTGAGCTTATAGAAATTAGCGGAATTTTCCGGGTCAGGCTCATCGGAGGTGCCGTCCATGAGCTTGAGCTTGACCATATTTTTTTCCGGCATCACGATAAATTCGCCTCTTTTGGCCACGATGGTGCGCGCGGGTTTATCCGGGCCTTGAGGTTCATAAATACGCACGTTAGTGAGCTTGTTCTGGTCTATACGGTAGATAAATAAGATATATTTCTCGAAAGAATTAATGAATATCCCCGGCTCTAAGGCAGCGGCGGGGTTCTTTATCCCTATCTGCATGATGGTTTTTCTCGAGGCAAAATGCGCGTAAGGTATGACCCGGTCATTAAAGACAACCAGGATGAGGCTTAAGATTAAACCGACGGTCAAAAGCGGCGCTATCAGGCTAAAGAGGTGTATGCCGCTTGCCCTGATGGTGGTAATTTCGTTGTCGCTGGAGAGCCTGCCTAAAGATAAGAGCACGGCAGTGAGCGCTGAAATCGGCAGGGTGTAGGTCAATAGATACGGTATCATTAGAAGTAAGAGTTTCAATACGCTGTATAAATCCACGCCTTTGTTGATGACCAGGTCCGCTATTTTAATGAGATTGCCCAGGATCATCACGAAGGTGAGGACGCCGAGGGCCATAAAGAGCGGCCCGATAAATTCTTTTAGGAGATAGCTATGCAGTATTTTCATTTTAATTAGCCAGGGTTAAGACAAAGACGATATTGGCCCCCGCATTCTTTAAGGCAGAGGCTGCTTCCGATGAGGTTGCGCCGGTAGTCAGAACATCGTCAACCAGCAATATATTTTTATTCTTTATTTCCTCGTTTTTGGTTACTACGAAACTGCCCTTGACATTTAAGAGGCGCTGGTCATTTTCTAAATCGGTTTGTGTCTTGGTATGGCGTATGCGCTTGAGGGCATCGGAGGATACCTTTTTATTAAATATCCCGGCGATATGGCTGCTTAAAATCTGCGCCTGATTAAATTCCCTTTCGCGCATGCGGGCTTCGTGTAAAGGTATAGGTATAATCAGGTCTAATAACTGCACGGGTACGTTGTAATCTTTTATAAATTCTACCATTAACCCGCCTAAGGTATGGCCCAGATAGTCTTTGCCCAGGTATTTAAAGGCGTGAATCAGTTCTTTGATTATGCCTTCATACGCGCAAGGGGAGAAGGCGCGGTCAAAATGCAGTTGCTTTCTAGTGCATCCCGGGCAGATATTCCTTACGGGTTTCTCCAGGTGCCTGCCGCAGCGGTAACAGAAGGGAGGCGTGTTCTTTTTGATCTTTGCCCAACACCCTGCGCAGACTAAATTATCCGTGCTGGCTTTGTCTTTGAGCGGTTTTTTGCAGGCCAGGCATGCCTTAGGGTAGATGATGTCTGCTAGGGCATGGAAAAAATCGCGCCACATGCCCATATCATAACAACTAAATCCGAATTTGTCAAAATTTATATGAAGGGACTGTCCCCGAGATATAGTTCTTGGTGTATTGTGCTTAGGGGACTGTCCCTGATTAATACATATAAATAGAAACAATACAATTGACAGGCTAAGCTTAGGATAGTAAAATAATTACACTATGGCGAAGGTAAAAATAAAAGAGTTAAAAAGAAGATTGTTGGCGCTGCTAAAGAGAGAGGCGCTGAAGAAGGGGAGGTTTGTTTTGTCTTCGGGTAAGATAAGTAATTATTATCTCGATGGCCGCATCATCACCCTGACCCCGGAAGGGGCATATTTAGTCGCGGGTATTATTCTAGAATTAATAAAAAATAAAGATATAGACGCTGTCGGCGGGCCTACCTTAGGCGCAGACCCCATTGTAGGAGCAGTTGCTGCCTTAAGCCATCTTAAAAAAATACCCTTAAAGACATTTATCGTCAGGAAAGCAGCGAAAACTCACGGGACACAGCGCCAGATTGAAGGCCCGAAGCTAAAAAAAAGCAGTAAAGTAATTTTAGTAGATGACGTCGCTACTACCGGAGGCTCTTTAATCGAAGCGAAAGATGCCTTAGATAAGATGGGTATTAATGCCAGGCAGGCAATAGTCATCGTAGACAGGGGAGAAGGCGCAAAAGAGAATTTGGCTAAAGCAGGCATTAAGTTAAAGGCGATATTTTCCCGTTTAGAAATAACCAAGTAAGTGGATGCAAAAAAGATAGTCGTAGTTGGCGCCGGCCCCGCAGGAATGATGGCCGCCATCCGGGCGGGCCAGTTAGGCCAGGATGTAACCCTCGTAGAAAAAAATCCCATCTTAGGTAAAAAACTTCTTTTAAGCGGCAAGGGCCGCTGTAATCTTACCAACGCCTGCGATTTAGATTCTTTTTTAGAAAGGTTCTCCAAGAACGGACAATTCTTAAGGGATGCCTTCAAGAAATTCTTTAATCTGGAGTTGATGCATTTCTTTGAGGAGCGCGGCCTGAAACTAAAGACCGAAAGGCAATTACGCGTTTTCCCGGAGACTAACAGCTCCGGCAGCATTGTCGGAGTGCTGAAAAAAGAATTACACAAAAATAAGGTAAAAGTTATTTATCGGGCTGTGATGAAAGATATCATTATGCAGGAAGGCAGAATAAAAGGGCTCTTACTTGCTGACGGGAGAGTTATCCCGGCGGATAGGCTTATTCTGGCTACAGGCGGCCTTTCGTTTAGCTTTACCGGCTCAACCGGAGAAGGCCTTAATATAGCGCAAAAATTAGGCCACGCTATAGTGGCATTCAGGCCGGGGCTAGTGCCTCTAGAGACAAGGCAAAAATACCCCGCTTTATTAGAAGGCCTGGCCTTAAAGAATATCCGCTTGAGATTCAGCGACGGGAAAAAAGAATTACAGGCCCCGGTAGGTGAATTATTATTTACGCATTCCGGTATTTCCGGGCCATTAGTTTTATCTTATAGCGGCAGGATTGCGGATTGGCTGCGGGAGAATAATTCTGTATACGTAGAGATAGACCTCAAGCCGGCTTTATCTAAGGAACAGTTACGCGCGCGAATTTTAAGGGAATTCAAACTGAATTCTAAGAGGGCCCTTAAAAATACGCTGAAAAATTTATTGCCTAAGAGATTGGCGGATATCTTTATTGAGATAGCGAAAATCGCGCCAGAAAAACAAGCCAGCCAGGTTACGCAACAAGAACGCGAGGCGCTGGTTTCTTTACTAAAGGCCTGGCGCCTGGATATTATCAGGACAAGGCCCATAGAGGAAGCTATGGTTACGCGAGGAGGCGTATCTTTAAAAGATATAACCCCCCGCACAATGGAATCACGCCTGATTAAAGGGCTGTATTTTTGCGGCGAGATGATAGATGTGGATGCGGATACCGGAGGTTTTAACCTGCAGGCGGCATTTTCTACGGGTTATCTTGCCGGAGAAAGCGCCGCATCATCGATTTCTTGAACTATCAGTTGTCAGCCATCAGCTTAAAGCTTAAGGCTTAAAGCTTAAAAATGAGAAAGATATATTTGGCTTCTGATTCTAAGGCGCGTAAGAAACTATTGGATATATTCGGCTTGAAGTTTAAGGCCGTCTCAAGCCGGATAAAGGAAAGAGTAAAGCCGGGGAATTCATCCTACGCCGAGCTAGTCAAAAAGAATGCCCTGGCAAAAGCTAAAGGTGTTGCGCGAAAAGTTAGGAATGGTATTATAATCGGTGCGGATACCATTGTGGTCCAGGACGGCAGGATATCCGGCAAGCCGAAAAATTTAAAAGAAGCGCAGCGTATGCTTAAAAGGCTTTCGCAAAGGCCGCAATGGCTTTATACCGGCTTAGCCGTTATCGATAAGGATAAAGGCATCAGTAAGCTGGCTTATGAAAAGACCAAGGTTTATATGGATAAATTGAATGATAAAGAGATAAAGAATTACTTCAGGGTTGTTTCGCCGCTGGACAAGGCCGGCAGTTTTGATATCCAGGGCAGGGGGGCCTTTTTTATCCGGCGCATTGAAGGATGTTTTTATAACGTCGTAGGCCTGCCCTTAAGGAGGCTTTATCGTATGTTTAAGGAAATAGGCATTATTATGTTTTTATTATCTTTTTTTCTCTGTGGATGCGCCAGTGAATACAATATTGCCACCAAACAGGAAGAGTCTTTTTATTACAGCACTGAAAGAGAAGTGCAGATCGGTAAAACCGTTGCCCGTCAGGTAGAAGAGGAATATAAGCCGGATGTTGACCCCTTAATTCAGAAGAGAGTGGAGGATATCGGCAATAAAATTGCCGCTGTCTGCGACCGTAAGGACATAGATTACCATTTTATGGTCCTGGATGATGAGGAAGTTAATGCCGTATCTTTACCCGGCGGATATGTTTATGTAAATAAAGGGTTGGTTGACGCGGTAACCAACGACGATGAACTGGCAGGGGTTTTGGCGCATGAAGTCGGGCACATTGTCGCCAGGCACAGCATCAAGAAACTCCAGGCTATAACGGGGTATTCTATATTAAGAATATTGACTGCTGCAGTGCCTCAAGGGGCTCAGGTAGGTAATGCCGCGGATGCGGCCTTTACCGAGATTATGCTGGGGTATTCCCGGGAGGATGAATTGCTTGCCGACCAGCTGGCGGCTCGTTACGCGAAAATGGCTGGTTATAATCCCCGAGGTATGGTGGATTTCTTATTGAGGTTACAGGATATTAACAGGAGAAAACCCTTAAGGCCCAAGAATTATTTTAAGACTCACCCCTACGTCCCCGACAGGGTGCGCGTAGTCAAGCAGGAATTAGGCGAGAATATGGATTTCGACGATTACATAAACATTGAACAGAAGTCACATGGTCAATAAATGGGTTGTTGCTTCAGTGTTTTTGTTGGGCATGTGTCTTATTCGCCTGCATGTTTCTGTAAATGCCGAGGAGTCTATGCCTGAAAACGTATCAATTTCTGTACTAAACGCGGGAAATCCGTTTGGCGTTCTTGAATTTCTACACTGGGATTACCCTTGGAGTAATTATAAATATGCCCAAAAGGATGATATTCGCAGGGCAGTGCGATTAATGAAAGAGGCAGGTATCGGGTGGGTGCGTATGGATTTTTTATGGGAGGATATTGAGCCGCGGCATGGAGAATTTCAGTTCGTCAAGTATGATTTCCTGGTTAATCTTCTGGCAGAAAACGGCATCCAAGTTTTGGGGCTCCTTGATTACTGCGCACCATGGGCGAACGCCCAGAATCAGTGGAACTATCCTCCACGCGAAAACCAGTTATTTGTGGATTACGCCTTAACCGTAATTGCGCGGTATAAAGACCAGGTGAAATACTGGGAAGTTTGGAATGAGCCGGATTCCAATATCTATTGGGCAGCCCAGGACGGCCTTAAAAGTTATTGTGCGTTATTAAAAGGCGTTTATGCTGCGGCAAAAAAGATTGACCCCGATTGCAAAATCTTAAACGGCGGATTAGCTAACGGCATTGCCAGCGTCAATCAACTTTATGATAATGGCGCGAAGGATTGCTTTGATATCCTGAATATCCATATTTTTGAGTCACCGTTAGATGCCGTAGCGATAAAAAGAGTTTTGGCTTATCCGAAATTGGCCTATAAGATAATGCGGAGAAACGGCGATACCGCTAAAAAAATCTGGGTTACCGAGATTGGCTGCCCGGGGATGATGTTGGGAATTGAGACAAAGAATTGGTGGATAGGCGGGAACCCTTCGGAAGAACAGCAGGCGGAGTGGGCAAGAGAAGTTTTTAGCAAATTAATCAAGCAGGAAGCGATAGAGAAAGTTTTTTGGGCTTTTTTCCGCGACTGCAAAGGCCACTGGAACAACGGCACCGATTATTTCGGATTAGTCCGATGGGATTTTTCCAAGAAACCCGCGTTCTTTTCTTATAAGAGGTGTGTTGAGAATTGGCGTGCTTCTAAATTAAAGAAATAATTAGGCAAAAAATCAACCCTAAAGCAACAGGGTTCCAACCTTTTTAATTACTTAAACTTATAAAATCGCTGGGGTCAACCGTACAATTTAGTGCGGAAGGAGGGAGTTGAACCCTCATGGAGTTTCCCCCACAGCGCTCTGAACGCTGCGTGTCTGCCATTCCACCACTTCCGCAGATTTATTATTACAGGTAACGTCTTATTAAATTATATTTCCTTGTTAAGAAAGGTAAGCCGTTTTTATAATAAAGACTTTTAAGTAATTTTATTGATTCTTGTTTGGCATATATAACTGTCCAGACGCGGATGCCAGGTCTAACCTTTCCTTTAATTGAATAAAGCCTATAAATTTCCCGTTGTAACCAGAGTATATGTCGTTTGCTCGCCGATATGAAACTTAAATAAAGCCTTCGGCAATTCTTGAATTTTGAATCATTGTAAGTCCGTATCGTTCCATCGCCATCAAGGTGGCCTCTTAGAAAGTCAGGAAAAAATTCCTTTCGGATATTTAATTTCTCGATACTTTTACTCTTGTGTGGCGTAATACCGATTTTAACTAGATTTCTATAAAAAGCTACATTTCCAAATTGGACAAAATAATATTTTCCGTTTCTTGAAAAACCACTATTTTTATAGGAAATCTTATTTTTTAAGCCCAAACAGCTTCTAAATAACCTTACTAAAGAAAGATCTTTTGAGACAAATGTTATATGTCTACCGTCTTTGGAGAGGTTTCCATCTGTTGTTATAAGCCCAATAGCATAAGCTGTATTTATATTCCAAATCATATTGATGGTGGACTTATTGAATTTCTCTGTTTGCCATTCCGCCACCTCCGCGGAATTAATCACTCCAAGTATATCCTACCCATATAATTCTGTCAAATACATAAAGTAAAATATCTTTCGCACTTTTGATATTGCCATACAAATAAAAAAGGCATATCCTCTTAGGTTGATAACGCAAATTATTAACCTAACCGGCTCTTGAGGAGCCAGCAAAGGAGGATACGCC